>JAIFMA010000008.1 GCA_020048795.1 Rhodoferax sp. | reverse complement strand
TTTCATTGGTGTTTTTGGTGGGATGTGCGGGGGTCGAACCCACGACAAACGGATTAAAAGTCCGCTGCTCTACCAACTGAGCTAACATCCCGTTCGCATACAAATGCGAATTGTTTATAACAGCAGATTATAAACAATTATTTGGCCGATTTCTCCGCCGCACAAGCCAATTGGTTCAAGACAAATCCCGCGGCGCACAGTCCGAACGACGCAGTAACTGTCACCACGGACCCGAACCCGTGACAATTCAAGCTTCCATCTCCATCGATGCCACACGAAACATCCGGCGGCGCGACCTGCTCACGACTAAAAACACAGGTAACGCCGATCTTCGAGCTTTGTCGTGGTACTTCAAATTCCTTTCGCAAGTGATAGCGAACTTTGGACAGAAGCGGATCGTGCGTAACTTGCGCCATATCCTCAATGCTGACCAAATGCGCATGTCGCTTGCCGCCTGCTGCGCCCGATGTGACAAAGACGGACTCAGCTTGTAAAGACCAAGCCGCCAATTGAGCCTTGACGCGAACTTGATCACATGCATCAATGACCCCGTCGAAGCTACGAGACAGTAGCGAAAAAAAATTGGCCTGACTGACAAATTCTTCGATACATTCAATGTCACACTGAGGAAAAAATGCATGAATTCGATCACGCATAGCCTGCACTTTGGCCTGCCCAAGGCTTGCATGCACCGCATGTATTTGTCGATTGATGTTTGACTCGGCGACATGATCAAGATCAATTAGCGTCAACCTTCCAACGCCACTGCGGGCCAGTGACTCTGCCGCCCATGAACCCACGCCGCCAATACCGACAATGGCCACATGGGCATTTTTTATTCTCTGCGAACCAGCAATGCCAAAAAGTCTGTCAATAGCCCCAAATCGTCGATCAGACACAACATTGGTTTTAGCCATCTAATCGGTGCATTATTTCAATGCGGCCAATCGCTCTTTGGCCGCACCAGCCGCTTCGGTATTCGGATAGGTCTTGATCAGGTCGCCAAAGCTTTTACGAGCAGCTTTCAAATCCTTCAGTTCCACTTGGCAATTGGCAATCGACAAAACTGCCTCAGGCGCGCGCATGTGCCCAGGATTCCTCGCAACCAGCGCTCGAAAATTGATGATGGCTTCCTTGTAGTCGCGCGTTGCGTATTGGGCATTGCCAAGCCAGAACAGTGCAGAAGCGGTATAGCCGCTACCTGGAAAACGGCCAATAAACCCAACAAAAAGGTTTTGCGCCAACGCAAAGTCGCCCTTTCTAAATACAGATAGTGCAGATTCATAGTCCCGTTTTTCCGTGGGATCAGCCGAAAATTCAATACCGTCGACACTGACCTTGGAAGGCTCAAGCTTGCTCAGCCGATCAGTCAAGCGCTGCGACTGGTCTTTTTGTTGTTTTTGAATCTCTGTCAGTTCTCTTGAAAGCTGCTCGCTGGTTCCACGCAACGCGGATATTTCAACGCGCAATAGCTCGATCTGGCGCTGAAGATCGAGCAAACTCTTCACCGATCCCGAACTCTCGTCGGTGGAGGACTTCTTGATCTGGTCGGTATCTATTCGGATGGCTTCAACACGTTGGCGCAAATCCAAAATGGCTTTTCGCGCTTCGTCATCTTCAAACAACGCAGCTCGCGCTCCCGTGCTTAGCAAAAGCCCGGCAAACACAATCGCAAAAAATTTGCAGCACCTGATCTGCATCTGGCGTGATCGTCTCATAGTGCGCGAATTTCAGCCCGACGATTCCTGGAGTACGCTGCCTCACCACCACCGACAACTGCAGGCTTCTCCTTTCCAAAGCTGACCGCCTCCATCTGGTTATGTGGAACTCCCAATAACGCCAACGCACTTGCCACGGCTTCAGCGCGCTTTTGCCCAAGAGCCAGGTTATATTCACGACCGCCGGTTTCGTCGGTGTGCCCTTCTATCGCAACCTTGCGGGCCGGTTGGCTCTTGATGACTCGGGCCTGGCTGGCAATGATTTGTTGAAACTCCGGTTTGATGACATAGCTGTCAATGTCAAAATAAATCACAATGGGACCCGTCGTTGCATTGGCCTGATTGCCACCCTTGCTCAAGTCAACCTGAGCCACACCTGTTGCTCCTGCCCCCGGCCCAGTAGTCGCGCCCGCACCACCGTTGGAGACACCTTTGACGGTTCCGTCAGTCACGGGAACATCACTCAACGGAACCGAGGTGCTACATCCGGCCAAAAAAACTGCAAAGCAGCACGCCAAAATAAACTTAATCATCCACACAACTCCTGCAACTATGGTTTAAAAAAAGGACCCCAATCAGGTTCACGAATGTCGCCGCTCTGACTATTCAAGCGCGCTTTGACTTTGCCGTCCAGAGTGCTTGTCATCAAGGCCTCTCGCCCCTGCTCCTGGGTGGCATACATCACTAATTTGCTATTTGGCGCAAAACTAGGGCTTTCATCTGCTGTAGAAGTCGTCAACTCTCTAAGGTTGTCACTGCCGAGCTCCATGAGGTAAAGCTTGAATGCTCCACCCACTCGGGAAATGTAAGCCATCCAGCGCCCGTCCGAGCTTAGCGCCGGAGAAATGTTGTAAGTGCCTGTGAATGTGACCCGCTCAACACCTTGACCGGCGGCAGACATCCGGTAGATTTGTGGCGCACCACCACGATCACTGACGAAATAAATATTTCGGCCATCCGGTGAAAACACTGGCTCTGTGTCAATACTGGTGGACTGTACCAGTCGCTTTGGTTCACCGCCAAGTGCACTCAGTAGAAACAGCTGTGAGCCGCCTTCCCGGCTCAACGTGACAGCCAGTGTCCTGTTGTCAGGCGACCACGCCGGCGCGCTATTGGAGCCTTTGAAATTGGCGATCAGTTGCCGTTTGCCAGTGCTGACGTTGTGCACATAAATCACCGGCTTGCGCGATTCAAATGACACATATGCCAACTGGTTGCCATCGGGTGACCAAGCGGGAGAAATGATCGGCTCAGGACTTGTCAGGGCTGCCTGAGCATTTTCGCCGTCAGCATCTGAAACCCACAACTTGAAGCGCTGCGCAGCTTTGGTGACATACGCAATTCGCGTTGAAAACGCCCCTTTCTCGCCAGTCAACTTTTCGTAAACAAAGTCAGCAATGCGGTGCGCGGCCAAGCGCAGATCGGCGCTTGTGACGGCATAGCTTTGACCCCCAAGATCCTGACCCTTGACCACATCCCAAAGGCGAAAGCGGACATCAAATTTGCCATCAGCCAGCGCCGAGACGCTACCGAGCACCAGAACATCCGAGCCAGCTTGACGAAAATTGGAAAAATTGGGAAGCGATGCATCATCCATCGCGCCAACGGGTGCGTTTTTTTGATTTGCAGACTGACCACGAAATTCGACAATGCTGATGGGCACCTGGGTTAAACCAATGCCAGACACATCCACACGAAACTGTGCCACGGACAGAGTCGGTAGTCCCATCAAGCCAATCAGAAAACAAAAACTAATAATTAAACGTAACATCATCTCAACCAGTAAGTGGCACCCATCAGTTCAGTGCAGTGATAACAACGTCACTATTGCCGCTGTGCACATCCGTGGCACCTTTAGATGCAATGAGTATTCCGGACTCTATGCGGCTCAAAACTCGTTGGTAATTGACACCTTCTGAGCTGCGGCTATGCTGACAGTGCCATAGATGATAAACCTCTGTGCAGCAATGCCCGTTGATTCGCTGAAGACCAGCGTTGTGTAGCCGCAGCACCAAGTCTGCATCTTCATGCCCCCAGCCTTCAAAAGTCTCATCGAATCCATTGATTTTCAGAAAGTCGTTCTTCCATACGGCAAAATTACAACTTCTTATTTTTTCCCAGAGAAACCGCCGTTCCCGTCGCATAGGTGCAGAGGGCCAATAGAGCAAGTGTGCCAGTTTGTTAACGTCACCACCTAGACGCCATCGAATCCAGTCGCTCATCGTTGCATCCATGATCGCAACCTCATCCGTGACAACTCGGCGGGTTAACTTTTCACTCAGAAGGACTCGACTGCCATTAACGAAATGCCCGATACCCGCCAGCGCCTCATGGGCCTCCACAAAGCTGGGGTTCGGAATACAGTCTCCGTCCAAAAACACTAGGTAGTTGCCAGTGCTGTTGATGGCTCCCAAGTTTCGGGCTCTGGAAGCAGTAAACCCGGTGTCGGGGTGCCAGACATGTTTGATAGGGCAAGAAAATCTTGGCAGATCTGTCATCAATGAATCAATGCTTTTCCTTGAAGAGCCATCGTCCGCAATGATGACCTCGTGGCCCGGATGGCATTGTCGCGCCAAACCTTTCAAAACCTGTAGCAGGGCATCTACCCGGTTGTATGTCAACACAACAAATGATGTGTGGATGTCTGTATCCATAACTATTGACGGGTCTGACCGAGGCTCTGCAACCAGCGTTTGGCATAGCGGTAATAGGTACCCTCTGCATTAGAGATTGCCAGAGCGAGCCCGAGTTGTCCGTCCAAAAAGCCGCGTTGCAGAACGTAGGTGCGAAAAAACGCCCACAGCCCATGACCCACCGCACCGAACATACTGGCCTTGTCCCCTCGAACAGCCAAGGCCTGCGCACCCGCAGTGGAATAGCGGTTGACCTTGTCTAGCACCGACTCAAAGTCCGGGAAGCTCAGATGAAGCAAACGTTCGGACAAGTCACCCGTCGGTCCGTTGGCAATCAACTTTTCATGCACCAGATCATCAGAAAACCTTGCCTGTCCGCGGCGAAACAAACGCAATACCCTGTCAGGGCTCCAGCCCGAATGGTGGATGAATTGACCACAATAACTCGATCGCCTTGGAATACTGAAGGCAACAGCTTCGCCGGGCAGATCAACTGCACGCAATACTTCGGCGCGCAGTGCCGGTGTCATGCGCTCATCAGCATCCAATGACAACACCCAGTCACCGCTTGCCAGTGCGAGCGCCCGGTTTTTTTGCGGGCCAAAACCCGGCCAATCCGGCAACACTTGAACGATTGCACCACACTGTGCTGCCAGCTCAGCCGTTTGGTCCGTGCTGGCGTTGTCAACCACGATAACTTCGTCCGCAAAGTCAATCGACCTTAGACAATCCAAAATATTGGACTGTTCATTGCGAGTGATCACGATGGCGGAAAGGCGCATGTAGCTGAAAAACCGTTGAAAAACTTGCCGACATAATACCTTTCTGCCCAAAAACACCTCGCAACCCCAGCAAGCTTGCTTGAGCCCATGATTCTTTCTCCGTCTCTGATGCGCATTTTTCCCAATATCAGGCTGTTGGTGATCTGTTTTGCGGCCTTTTCGGTCAGCCTGCCGATGGCTTGGATCAGTCTTGCCAAAGTGTTGTTGTTTGTGACAGGCATGTTCTTTTTGACATTCCAACTGTTCAACAGCAACAAAGACAAACCAGCATCAAGCCTTTGGTCGAACTACACCGTGTTGATGTCGGTTATGCTGTTTGCCGCTAGCTTGTCCTGGAGCGCTGCAGCGCCCGACATTGCACTATTGGCATTCGTCAAGCACAGCAAATTGCTTGAGGTGCTGATACTGATCGGTCTGATTCGGTCTGAGCGCGAAGCTCGGCTCGGGGTTTTTATCTTTTTGCTGGGGCAGGCACTGTTTCTGGCGAGTTCCTGGGCCATGGTGGCAGGTTGGCATATTCCGTGGGCGAGCAGCGCCTGGGAAACTGTGCCGCAATACAAATACGTGGTTTACTCGACCTATCTGGATCAATCGATCCTGTTCGCGACCAGTGCAGCCATTGCGTGGCACCTACGCCCGCTATGGCCGCGATTGCGGCATCTTGGCATCCTGCTGGCCGTGATGGCGGCCACAAACACCCTGTTTTTGCTGGACGGGCGCACTGGTTATACCGTGACATTGACCATGATCACCATGGCGGTCGTATGGGCCATCCCAAAGAAATTGCGCCTGTTGGCTGCACTGCTGGTGCCGCTGATGATTTTGATGGTCGCCTACTTTGGGTCCAACAAAGTCAGTCAACGGCTGACCTCGATGGTGTCAGAGAGTCAAAATTATGCGCAGCAAGGCAGCAGTGAAAGTTCCTCCGGTTTTCGTCTGAACGCCTGGAAACGTTCGCTGGAAGCCATCGCAGCGAACCCCGTGACCGGCCACGGTGTGGGTAGCTGGACTGTCACCATCAAGCGTCTGGAAGGGCCTTCTGCGCAAAAAGTGTTCGGTGAGGGCAACGCGAGCAATCCGCACCAGGAATACCTGCTGTGGGGTGTTGAACTCGGCGTGTTGGGTGTTCTGTTGCTGTTGGCTATTTTTGCGGCTGCAGCGCAGGATGCGATGAGCTTTGTGCCGCCGGTCATGCGTGCCACGCTGTCGCTGCTAGCTGCGGCCGCTGTCGCCTGCTTGTTTAACTCCACCTTGTACGATGCCCTGGTTGGCGACTATTTTTGCGTTGCACTCGGACTTCTGATGGCCTTGGGAATCCAAACCAACTCTGGCCATCGAAATCCCATGCCAAGGGCCACTGCGTGACAACTACTCCGATCCATTCAGGGCCTGCCTGGCAGCTACCCAATTCCAGCATCTGGCAGCGTATCAGGCACTTGCTGCCTTATTTTGGCGCTCTGAGGGGCACCTGGATACTGGTTGCGGTCAGCGCGGTAGTGGGCGCAGCCACGGAACCGATGATTCCTGCACTGCTCAAGCCCTTGCTGGACAAGGGTTTTCAGCAGGGTGAGCTACCCATCTGGATGGTGCCGGTCTCATTGTTGCTTCTATTTGGTGTGCGAGGCCTGGCCGGCTACACCTCACAAATCGGTTTAACGCGTATCACGCACCATGGCTTGCAAATCATGCGCCGGGCCATGTTCAGCAAAATCCTGCAGGCTGACTTGAGGCTTTTTTCAGACCAAAGCTCCAGCACCCTGTCCAACACCGTGGTGTTTGAAGTCCAAAACGGTTCCACCATGCTGATCAATGCCTTATTGAGCCTGGCGCGCAATGGCTTGACGCTACTGGCGCTGACCGGCTATCTGTTTTACCTGAACTGGAAGCTGACACTGATTGTGGCGGCCATTTTTCCAGCGGTTGCCTGGGTGATGCGGGTGTTGACCCGCCGTTTGCACCGACTCACCCAGGCTAACCAGGAGGCCACCGATCAACTGGCGTATGTCGTCGAAGAGAACGTATTGGCCCACCGGGACGTGCGGCTGTATGGTGCTCAGGTTCTACAGGCGGATCGATTTGAGAGCTTGAGTGAGTCACTACGCCATCTGGCCATGAAATCCACCGTGGCAGGTGCCGCCATGACCCCAATGACCCAAATGCTGGCCGCCGTGGCACTGTCCGCTGTGATCTCGGTGGCGCTGGTGCAAAGCGCCAGTAGCGGCACCTCAGTGGGTGGTTTTGTCGCTTTTGTGACTGCCATGCTGATGATCATTGCTCCGGTGCGCCAGTTGTCAGAAGTATCCAGTCCGATTACCCGTGGCCTGGTGTCGCTCGAGCGTGGACTGGCGCTGATCGAATCAATACCAGACGAAACAACTGGCACCTTCACGATGAAACGGGCTACCGGGCACATTTTTATTGCCGGACTGCGTGTGCGCTACCCTACAGCCACAACACCCGCTTTGGATATTGAAACACTGACGGTCCTGCCGGGCGAGACCGTCGCGCTAGTGGGTGCATCAGGCTCGGGCAAAACCAGTCTGGTGAATGTCCTGACACGTTTTGTAGAGATCGATCATGGTCACGTTAATCTGGATGGTCACGAGTTGCGCGAGTGGCAGCTACCGTCGTTGCGGGCGCAGTTCTCTTTGGTCAGTCAGCAGGTGGTAATGCTCAACGACAGCGTGGCAGCCAATGTGGCGTTGGGCTTGCCGGTGGATCGGGCGAAGATTCTGGAATGCCTGAATTCAGCCAACCTGGCCGCGTTTACACAGTTCCTTCCCCACGGTATCGACACCCTGGTCGGTCACAACGCAACCCAACTGTCTGGCGGACAACGCCAGCGCCTGGCCATCGCAAGAGCTCTATACAAGGATGCACCGATCCTGATTCTGGATGAAGCTACTTCGGCACTTGACACTGAATCAGAACGTACCGTGCAGGAGGCTCTGGAGCATTTGATGAAAGGTCGCACCACGCTGGTGATCGCACACCGTCTCTCCACGGTGCACCATGCCGACCGGATCGTCGTCCTTGAGCATGGAAAAATTGCCGAAATCGGGAACCATACCGAACTCATGCAACGCGACGGTCTTTACGCGCGGCTTTACCGGCTGGGCTTGCACAGCTCTGCATAAATTGCTTCCTGCTGTCTGGCTAACGCCTCCCAAAGGTAGGCTCTGGCGAACTCGGTAGCGGCGACACTCAAACGCTGGCGTAACGCTGGCTCATCAATCAGCCGATTCAGCGCCTGCGCCAGGGCCTCAGCGTCGGACGGATCCTGTAGCAGCAGTGCGTCACACTCATGGGTGAGCAAACCTGCAATGCCACAGTATTGCTGCTGACTAACCAGCACCGGCAAGCCGTGCGCCATGGCCTCGAGAACCACCATGGCAAAGGTGTCCTCCCGTGTTGGATGGGCCAGACAGTCTGCGGCGGCATACACATCGTCCATGTCCTTGCGTGAACCCAAAAAATAAATGCGCTGACTGAGCCCGGCGGCTTCGGCCTGGCCTTGAGGGTCAGCGCATTGATCAACGTTGCCAAACCCTTCTTGCGATAGTCATTGGCAACAAACAGAACACAAGGCCCCTGCGCCGGCAAACCCAGGCACCGCCGAGCCGCCACCTGGCAGGACGCGCCTGCCAGACCGGTTACCTGCGCTACGCCTGGCGTAATCACATGCACAGCGGTACGGCACGCCGGATATGCATGGGCGATTTGTCCAAGCAAACTACGGGAAGTCACGACGATGGCTCGGGGTTTGGCCATTGACATCCGCCACTGCTCCAGCCCAAGGTATGTCAGCAAACGCGGGCTGGTCAGCACCTTGAGCCGGCGCATGCCCAGTGACCAACCCCTTTGACCATGAAACAGGTTGTACTTCACTGGTAACACGTGAACGGTTTGCACGTTGCCATGCCAGGTGTTTTCGTGCGAATGCACCACATCAAAACCCCGTCGGGTGGCCCACCAGGTGGCGGTGGCGTACCAAAGCTGATTCAGCCAGCGCGGACGCCTGACCACCTGCGACACCTGGTGATAGGTCACACCGGGCCATTGGTGGTCAATCTGCTGCGCGAACACATGAATCTCATGCCGCGGCGCAAGATGCTCCACCAGCGCCATCGAATAACGCTCAGCGCCTCCGCCAGTGCCTGAAAACTGGCGATTCAGCACAGCGATGCGCAGGCGCCGGTCAGGTGCCGGCCGGTCCGCCAAATCAAACGCTTCGGCGGTCTTCATAGCTGGTAAACACTTTCAGCCACAGCACAGGCAAGGTCGTCGAACGTACCACTGGCACTCGGCTGAGTTGCAACAGGTCCTGCCCGGCATGACACCGTCCGCGCCGGGTGGTCGTGGCGGTGGCAAAACCGGCCTGCTGGGTTTGTGCGACATGGACATCGGTGTATTCACCATAGGGATAACAAAAATGCTCAACCAGGCCTGGCGCAACCGCTTCAAGCTCTGCTTTCCCCAGCGCCAACTCTTCCAGACTGGCCGCCAGCGCCAGTTCTGGCAAGTGAACATGGTGGCGCGTATGGGCTCCAAGCTCCTGGCCCGCGCCCAACCACAATCGCAGTTGGTGGACATCCATCAAGGGTGTTTGGGCCACGCCATGTGGCCCATCCCACAGATTGGTCTGCCCCAGTCGCTGACTGACCGCATAACAGGTCGATGAAAACCCGTGTCGCCGTAGCACCGGCAAGGCGTGGGTCAAATTATTCAGGTAACCATCGTCAAAAGTGATGCCGACCACCCTGCCCGTCTTTTCACCTCGCAAGTACGGCAGCAATTCAGACATCGAAAGACCGCGATAACCCAGCAAGCTGAAAAATCTCATTTGCCGGGAAAACGCCTCAGGTGCGACATAAAGGCTTCTGAATGGTGCACCCTTGGGGGGAGGCGGGGCAATCTGGTGATAAACCAGGACGGCGATGGGCGCGGCATTGGCGCAAGCGGCAGTCATCAAACGCCCGCCTGCTTACATCAGCACAATGTCGTACTGTTCCTGCCCCATGGCACTCTCACTTTGCAGCGATACCGGCTTGCCAATGAACTCGCAAAGGCCTGCCAAGTGCTGGCTCTCCTCGTCCAGAAACAATTCGATCACCGTGGGAGATGCCACCACGCGGAATTCACGCGGGTTGAACTGGCGCGACTCACGCAAAATTTCGCGAAAAATGTCATAGACCACACTGCGCGCGGTTTTCACAATGCCTTTGGCATCGCACAAGGGGCAGGGTTCACACAACATATGCGCCAATGATTCGCGGGTGCGCTTGCGTGTCATCTCCACCAGCCCCAGTTGCGAAAAACCACCACACATGGTCTTCACACGGTCACGTGCGAGCTGTTTGCGGATTTCTGCCAACACCGCCTCGCGGTGGTCTTCCCGCACCATGTCGATGAAATCGGCAATGATGATGCCACCCAGATTGCGCAATCGCAGTTGCCGGGCAATGGCCTGTGCCGCCTCCAGGTTGGTCTTGAAAATGGTGTCATCAAAATTGCGGGCACCGACAAAGCCGCCGGTATTGACATCCACCGTGGTCAAGGCCTCGGTCTGATCCACAATCAGGTAACCACCCGATTTGAGCTCGACACGGCGGCCCAATGCCTTGGCAATTTCCTCGTCGATGGCAAACAGGTCAAAAATCGGACGTTCACCTTTGTAATGCTGTAATTTCTGCGCTGCGGCCGGCATGAACTCGTGACCGAAGGCCCGCAAGTTTTCGAACTGCTCGAGCGAATCGACCTTGATCGACTGGGTCAGATCACTCGCCAGATCACGCAACACCCGTTGCAGCAGGTTCAGGTCCTGATGCAACAGCGATGCCGCCGGTGTGTGCGCGGCCGCTTCGCGAAGACGCCTCCAGGCCTTGCGCAGATAGTCAATGTCATCCGACAACTCCTTGTCAGACGCATCCTCACCATTGGTTCGCAAAATAAAGCCGCCTCCCTGGTCACCCACCAACTGCTGCATACGCCGACGCAATTCGTCACGTTGTGCCGTCGCAATCTTTTGCGACACACCAATATGGTCGTCCTGCGGCAGAAAAACCAGCATCCGTCCGGCAATGCTGATTTGGGTGGAAAGGCGGGCACCTTTGGTGCCAATCGGGTCCTTGATCACCTGCACCATCAGGCTCTGGCCTTCAAATACTTGTTTTTCAATGGGTGTCAAAGTTGCTGCACTGCGCGCGGCAGACAGGGTTTCGCCCTCCGCCGGCGGGTGCCAGACATCAGCCACATGCAAAAACGCCGCGCGCTCCAAGCCAATGTCGATAAACGCCGACTGCATGCCCGGTAGCACGCGTGCCACTTTGCCCAGATAAACATTGCCCATCAGGCCGCGCTCCAAGGTACGCTCTACATGCAGTTCTTGCAACACACCGTTTTCCACCACGGCAACGCGGGTTTCCTGGGGCGACCAGTTGATCAGAATATCTTCTTGCATGGACATGACTTGAACACCTTGGTGAATTTATACCCTGACACCGAACAAACGCAAAATCTGCGCGGTTTCAAACAGCGGCAGCCCCATGATGCCTGAATAACTGCCGCTGATTTTGCTGATGTACCCGGCCGCTCGGCCCTGCACGCCGTATGCCCCGGCTTTGCCAAACGGCTCACCACTGGCGACATAGGCCTTGATCTGGGCTGAGCTCAGGGGCGAAAACGTGACCCGTGAACGCGACACATCGGCTGCGCGCTTGCGCTCGGTGCCGATGGCCACAGCTGTCAAAACCGTATGGGTTTGACCCGACAAGCCCTGCAACAAGCGCACCGCATCGCTGGCATCCACTGGTTTGCCAAAAATGACGCGCCGCAGCGCCACCGTGGTGTCTGAACACAACACCGGCGCAGCGGGCAAACCCCGTCGTTTGCGCCGTGCCAGTGCAGCGTTGAGCTTGAGCTGTGTCACCCGCTGCACATACTTTGCCGGTGGTTCGTTGGGCAGGGCCAGCTCCAGCGCCTCTGCATCTTCATCCGGATCGGGCAACAACAACTCGAAACCCACGCCCAGTTGCTCCAGCAACTGGCGTCGGCGCGGGCTCTGTGAGGCCAGGTAAACAAAAGCGTTCAAAGCCAGTCCTTATGACGCACGGTGATCAAGGCGGCTGTCGAACACAACAAGGTCAAGCAACAACGACACGGATGATCTGGACATGGCGTTACTCACGGTGGTAGGGGTGGTTGGCATTGATGGACCAGGCGCGGTAGAGCTGCTCTATCAGCAACACACGCACCATGGCGTGCGGCAGCGTCAGGTCTGACAGGCGAATGCGCTCATGCGCCGCCTGCCGAAACGCCGGCTCCAGGCCATCGGGTCCACCAATCACCAGCGCCAAATCGTCGCCCGACAACTGCCAGCCTTGCAGCCTGGCAGCCAGCGCCAGGGTGGTTAATGCGCTGCCACGCTCGTCCAGCGCCACCACGCGGCAGCCTTTCGGAATGGCCGCCGGAATGGCCGCCTCAATACGGGCGCGCTCTGCGGCCAACAGGGTTTCGAGCGATTTCGAGGCCCGCGGCTCGGTTTTGACGGCCTTGAGCTCAAGCTTGATCTCAAACGGAAAGCGTTTGGCGTAGTCGTCCCAGGCGGTTTGGGCCCAGTCCGGCACACGCTGGCCGACCGCAACAATCAGCAGGCGCACAGGTCAGGCTTTGCGCGGCGCGGTCTTCTTGGCGGCCGTTGACGAGGCAGCGGTTTTACGAACTGCCTTGGCGCTCGGCCTGGTAGCCGTTGACGAGGCAGCAGCTTTACCGGCCGTTTTGACACCTGGCCTGGCGGCTGCTTTGTTGACTGCTGGCTTCTTGGCAGCGGGTTTGGCGGGCGCATTGACCACCAGCGTCTTGATTCGGGGTTTGCCCGGCTTTTCTGCATCAAATGGGTCTGCAGCCCTTTTGGGTATTGCGCTAGCAGCTACTTTTTTTGCGGCAGTGGCTTTGGCGTCCGTGGCTTTTTTGAGCTGCGCCCTGGATGGGAAAGCTTCCTCAACGCCCTTTTTAGCGGCACTGGAGCGGCGCAAGCTGGCCGTCGGCTTGGTGACCTCCTTGGTAGCCGCGCCGGGTTTGGTCTCGCTGGGCTGGGCGGGTTTGGCCGCGCCAAGTTTCAGGCGCACCGGCTTGTCGCCCCACAGTTCTTCAAGGTTGTAATACGAGCGAAACGTGGGTTGCATCACATGCACCACCGCCGCGCCGCAATCCACAATGATCCACTCGCCATTGGCCTCACCCTCAACCCGGGGCTTGCCAAAACCGGCCTCGCGCACGGCATCCACCACACTCGCTGCCAGCGCCTTGGTCTGCCGGTTGGAGGTGCCCGAGGCCACAATCACCCGATCAAACAACGGTGACAAATGCTCGGTATCAAACACCACAATCTCTTGCGCCTTGACATCTTCGAGGCCATCGACGATGGCGCGCTGCAGCTTTTGTATGTCTTTTTTGCCATCGGTCTTGGTGGCAATCACCCGGGCAGTGGTCTTGGCGACAGGTTTTGTCTCGGCTTTGGTGGTGGCTTTGGCGGTGGTTTTGGTAGTCATCAAACAGTTTGGTAGAGGTGGTGGGCGGCAATATAACGCGCAACGGGCTCGCACACCAGTGTGCTGACGCTCATGTTGGCAGAAATTCGGTGGCGGATGTCGGTGGCACTGATGTCCAGGGCCGGCATGTTCAGGTGCCAAAACGCGGTCTGGCTTGAAGCTTCAGCATCAAATTGGCTTCCAGCCCTTATTGTACTTGCGCGATCAGCTACGCAAATTGTAGCAGTCTGAAGAATATCCTGCCACCGCTTCCAGCTTGTCAGCGCCCGCGCCTGATCGGCACCGATGATCAGAAACAACTGTGCACGCGGCAGGCTGTCAGCCAGTTCGCGCAAAGTGTCGATGGTGTAGCTCGGGCCATGGCGCTGGGTTTCTCGCTGGTCCACCGTCACTTGGGGCATCTCGGCAAAAGCCAGTTGCACCATGGCCAGCCGATGCTGCGCGGGGGTCAGCGCACGCGGCTTGTGCCAGGCCTGGCCGGTCGGCACCAGCCGTAGTTCATCGAGTTGAAGCTGCTCACAGGCGGCTTGCGCCAGCGCCTGGTGCGCCAGATGGGGGGGGTCAAACGCGCCGCCCATCACACCCACGCGCCGCAGCGTAGCACCCGCCATCAAACCCAGTCCTTGCGAACCAGAAACTTGCTGTACAGATCGGCCTCGGGCGTGCCGGGCGCTGGCACCTGCTGGTAGGCCCAGCTGACCAGCGGTGGCATCGACAGCAAGATCGACTCGGTGCGCCCGCCCGACTGCAACCCAAAGTGTGTGCCCCGGTCCCACACCAGGTTGAATTCGACGTAGCGGCCACGCCGGTACAGTTGAAAATCGCGCTCACGTTGGCCATACGGGGTGTCTTTGCGGCGCGCCACAATGGGCAGGTAAGCCTGCAAGAAGGCATTCCCAACCGACTGCATCATGGCCAGGCTTTGATCTGGCCCCAGTTCCGAGAAATCATCGAAAAACACACCGCCGA
>JAIFMA010000205.1 GCA_020048795.1 Rhodoferax sp. | reverse complement strand
CGCTGCTGCTGGCGCTGGCCTTTGTGCTGATGGAACTGCTGGTGATGGGCCTGTTTGTGGCGTGGGTGCTGCTGCCGCTGGGGCGCAGATCGGCCGACGATCTGGCGGGCCTGATGGTGCTGTCAGCCCAGACCTGGGCTGAATTGCCGCCGCAAACCCGACCGGCTTTTGAGGAAGAACTGTTAAAGAGCCACGCGCTGGCCCTGCGTGCCGAACTGCCGGGGCCGGGGCTTGACGAATGGCACCCGCCCTACTTTTACCTGCTGGAAACGGCGCTGGCCCGGCGTACCGGACACCAGCAGCATCTGAGCCGTGAACAGCTCGACACTGGCACTTGGTACTGGGCCACGGTGCCCACCGGCAGCGGCCCCTTGACGGTGGGTTTGTCGGCCAGCCGCATCGACAGTCAGCCAGTTGCTGCGTTTTTCATGGCGCTGCTGATCGCCTTGCTGTTTGCTGTGGGGGTGGCGCTGTGGCTGGCGCGCCGACTGACCCGACCGCTGGCGCAACTGGAAGCTGCCAGCGCACTGATTGGACAGGGCGGCAGCCCGGCGCTGCTGCCCGAGACCGGGCCGCGCGAGATGGTGGCCTTAAGCCGCCGCTTCAATGCCATGGCACAACAGGTGCGTGATTTGCTGAGTGCCCGCACCACACTGCTGGCGGGGGTATCACATGACCTGCGCACACCGCTGGCACGCATGCGCCTGGCCCTTGAGATGCTGAAAGACCGGCCAGACCCGGCCCTGATCGCGCGCATGGAACGTGACATCCAACAGATGAACCGGTTGATTGGCCAGGTGCTGGAACTGGCCCGTGGACTGGCGTATGAAACACCGGTGCTCACACAGCTTGATGACTTCCTGAACGCCCTGGCGGCCGACTTTGCCACACCGGCCAGCCCGGTCACGGTGAAGTGCCCGGCTTGCCAAATCGACATGGCCCCAACGGCTTTGCACCGCGCCCTGGGCAACCTGTTACAAAACGCCCTGCGCTATGCGCCGGAATCGCCGGTGGAACTGGTGGCGCAGACCCGTGCGCAGGGGGTGCGCATCGGCGTGCTCGACCGGGGCCCGGGCATTGCCCCTGATCAGGTGGATGCCATGTTTCAGCCCTTTCAGCGTCTTGAAGCCTCGCGCAGCCCAAGCACGGGGGGCTCGGGGCTGGGGCTGGCCATCGTGCGGGAACTGGCACGGGCCAATGGCTGGCGGGCCACGCTAGAGAAGCGCGCCGGCGGTGGGCTTGAGGCCTGGATCGAGCTGGGGGTCGGCCAGAATGCCGCGCCAGGACCAACCGTTTGACGGCAACAGCGCCGGCGTGTGGTCGGTTTGGCCACGCCCGCTTGTGCTCTGCCCAGTTGGCACCCAGGCTACAGGCCATTGGCCCGTCAAAAGGCAGATGCCGGGGCCTGCGGCTGGTCGTCAACACCAGTCATCGCAACGCGGCAGATTTGCAGTCTTGCGCTTATGCGTAACAATAGGTTTCCGTTTCAACCCTTCACCAAGCCATCTGATTCCATTGCCAAATCATTTGTGGTCTGGCGCAAAGCCGCAGGCAGTGCACGGACTTGTCCCAACAAGGACACGGATGATTCAGCAATGCAATGAGCTTGTCGGCTCCAAACCAGGGCGACATCGGCAGTGGCGGCAAAGCCTTACTAACAGCACGCCAGGCCGACCCTGAAAAGAGCGAAAAACTGTAGCACACTGCACCCACCCCATCTGATAAAGCAAATCCAATGACAGATCGTTACGCCAGCCTGAACACCGCCGAGAAAGCCCTGATCGCCATCCTGGCCCTGGCCCGTGAAATGCCCGGCAAGGGTCGCCTGGTCAACTACCTGCGCGATGCCGGCATCAAGTCGCCGGGGGGCAGCAGCTATACCCCCACCACACTGGAGGCGGTCTTGTCGGACCTGAAACGACAGGGCTGGGTGGTGCAGACGCCCAGCGGTGACCTGAGCTGTCTGCCGTCCTTGCAGGCCACCGCCTTGCAAGACGCTGCTGCCAGCGGCATCTTGCGCCGCCTGGGCGGCACTTTCCGCAACGCCATGCGCATGCTGCGCATCGCCATGCTGCTGGGCTGGGAGCCTGACCGGGTGCGCAAACGCCTTGTGCTGTGTGCTGACCACCCTGATTTTTACCATCTGCATCCCTACCTGGTGATTTGCGGGCGGCCTTTTGACGCGGCCCTGTTTGCGCTGCTACACCCGCTGGTTCAGGAAGAAGTGCTGGTGGAACTGCTACCCGACTGCCTGGCGCATCTGGCCCCGGTCGAGCCGCTGAACCATTGCGCGCAAGCTTTGCTGGCGCTGCCCATCGGACACCACGGCAAGTGTGCTGATCGAGCCGCGCAAAGACATCACCGGGCAGGTGTTGCGCAGCGCCATCACCTTGCTCAAGGGCGACCTGGGCGAGGCCATCAACGGGTTTGAAACCACGCTCAAAACCTATCGACAAAACAGTGGCTCGCGCCATGCCATTTTTACCGGCTTGTGCGGTTATTTACATGTGCTGGCCTTGTTGCGCAGCGATGACGACAAGCTGAAAAAAAGGGCGCAGGTCTATCTGGAGGCGGCCATGCGCATCCCGGGTGCCCAGGCTTCGGCCTTCGCGCGCCTGACCTACTTGAACTTTGTCCAGACCGGCCAACTGAAAGCCAGCGAAACCAGCCAACTGATTTCGCCGCAGGCCCCGCTATCGCAGTTGTTTGCACAACTGGTCGATTTTTGGCTGAGCGCGCCGCAGACCAAGATGAAAACCCTGCTGCTGCTGGAGCTGTTGCTCAAAAGCGAGGCCGCAGGGTTTGATTTCATCGCCGTCCAGGCGGCCGAATTGCTTGAGCGCACCAGTGACAAGCTGCGCGCACCCGACATGGCCGACCACCTGACCCGTGCCGCCACCCTGCGCACGCAACAAGGCATGGTCAGCATGGCCGACTGGTTTGCCCGCCAGGAGCCCTGGGAGCGCCAACTGGCGGCACTGGCCAAATTGAGCCCGTCGGGCAAAGATTCAGCCAGTGGGCCAGCACAGTCCCGCCTGATTTGGGAGCTGGACCTTCAGCCTGGTTACGCCTCGCTGGCCCCACGCGAGCAAAAGCGCAAAGGCAAGGCCGCCTGGACCGGTGGCCGTGCGGTCGCCCTGAAGCGCCTGAGCGAAGAGGCTGAGACGATGGACTACCTGACAGCGCAGGACCGTCGGGTTTGCAGCAGCATCAGCAAGGCCAGCTACGGCTACTACGGCAGCACCGACTACTCGCTCAACGGCATGGCTGCGTTGCCACACCTGATTGGGCACCCGCTGGTGTTTCTGGGCGACCCCGCAGGGGTCAGGGTCGAGATTTTGCGTGGCGAACCCGAACTCGAAATCAAAAAAACCGCTGGCGACACGCTGACGCTGCGACTGCAGCCACCGATTGGCAACACCGAAGACAACGTGCTGGTCACCAAGGAAACGCCGACCCGGCTGCGGGTCATCGAGGTCACCGAAGAGCACCGGCGCATCGGCAGCATTCTGGGTGACTCGCTCAAGGTGCCGGCACGCGCCAAAGAGCAGGTGCTGGATGCCATCCGCGCGATCTCATCGTTGATCACCATTCAGTCGGACCTGGAAGTGCTGCCGTCGAACATGGCGCAGGTTGAGGCCGACCCACGCCTGCATGTGCACCTGATGCCGCATGGCGACGGGCTGCGGATCACCCTGCTGGTGCGCCCGTTCGCCAGCGCCGGCCCCTACTACGCGCCCGGTGCCGGTGCTGAGAGCGTGATCGCCGAAATCGCCGGCCAGCCGCTGCAGGCGCGGCGCGACATTGCCCATGAAACCCATGCCGCCAGTGCGCTGATCGCCAACTGCCCGGCGCTGCGCGATGCCATTGAAGCCCATGGCGAACGCCTGATTGAAGAGCCCGAGACCTGCCTGGAACTGCTGCTGCAACTGCAGGCGCAGGGCGACCGGGTGCTGATCGCCTGGCCTGAGGGCGAAAAATTCAAGGTCAGCCGCGAGCTCGGCGGCGGCCGCTTTTCACTGTCGATCAAGCGCGATGTCGACTGGTTTTCTGCCACCGGTGAACTGCAGGTGGACGACGAGCGGGTGATTGACCTGCAAAAGCTGCTGGCACTGACGGCGGCCGGGCGAGGCCGCTTCATCCACCTGGGCGACAACCAGTTTTTGGCCCTGACCGACGAATTTCGCCGCCGCCTGGATGAACTGCGGTCGTTTTCCCAGCACCAGGGCAAAGGTGTGCGCATCCACCCGCTGGCCGCTGGTGCGCTGCAAGACCTGGCCGATACGGCAGGCAAACTCAAAACCGACAAACACTGGAAGGAGCACCTGGCACGCTTGAGCGAGCTTGACACCCTGATGCCGGTGCTGCCGGCCACCTTGCAAGCTGAGCTGCGCGACTACCAGTTAAGCGGCTACAACTGGCTGTGCCGTCTGGCGCACTGGGGCGTGGGTGCCTGTCTGGCCGACGATATGGGCCTGGGCAAAACCCTGCAGGCGCTGGCGCTGCTGCTGGCGCGGGCTGCAGATGGCCCGGCGCTGGTGGTGGCACCGACCTCGGTCTGCATGAACTGGCTGGGTGAAATTGACCGCTTTGCGCCGACCCTGAACGTCGTTTTGTTTGGTGCCGGTGACCGCCAGCTCACGCTGTCCGAGCTCAAACCGTTTGACCTGGTGGTGGTCAGCTACGGCCTGCTGCAACAAGAAGCCGAGCGCTTTGGCGCAGTGCGCTGGCACACCATCGTGCTCGACGAGGCGCAGGCCATCAAAAACCACCAGACCAAGCGCTCACAAGCGGCCATGGCGCTGCAAGGCAATTTCCGCATGGTTTGCTCGGGCACGCCGCTGGAAAACCATTTGGGCGAACTGTGGAACCTGTTTCGCTTCATCAACCCCGGCCTGCTGGGTTCGCTGGAGCAATTCAATGAACGCTACGCCGGGCCGATTGAGCGGCTACAGGATACCGCTGTGCGCAACCGGCTGCGCCGGCTGATTGGCCCGTTCATGCTGCGGCGCACCAAGTCACAGGTGCTGTCCGAGCTGCCCTCGCGGACTGAAATTTTGCGCCAGGTCGAGCTGTCAACCGAAGAAGCCGCGCTATACGAAGCGCTGCGGCGCGAGGCCCTGGACCGCCTGGCCGGCTCCGAGGTACAAGCCGGTCAGCGCCACATCCAGATTCTGGCCGAGATCATGAAGCTGCGCCGCGCCTGCTGCAACCCGCAATTGGTGGCCCCGGCGCTGGGCCTGTCCAGCAGCAAGCTGGCGGCTTTTGGCGAACTGCTTGACGAACTGCTGGCCAACCGCCACAAGGCGCTGGTTTTCAGCCAGTTTGTCGATCACCTGAGCCTGATCCGCGCCGAGCTGGATGCGCGGGGCGTGCGCTACCAATACCTCGACGGCTCGACCCCGATGCAGGAGCGCAAAGTGCGCGTCGATGCGTTTCAGGCCGGCGACGGTGATGTGTTCCTGATCAGCCTGAAAGCTGGTGGCACCGGGCTGAACCTGACCGCCGCCGACTATGTGATCCACATGGACCCGTGGTGGAACCCGGCGGTGGAAGACCAGGCCAGCGACCGTGCCCACCGCATCGGCCAGACCCGCCCGGTGACCATCTATCGGCTGGTGGCCCGTCAGACCATTGAGGAGAAGATTGTCGATTTGCACAAGACCAAGCGCGCGCTGGCCGACAGCCTGCTCGAAGGCAGCGACCTGGCCGCCAGAATGTCGGCTGACGACATGCTGGCGCTGTTGCAGGAAGAGTGGCGGGACATGGGGTCAGGTCTTGAAATATAGCATTTTATGAAAATCGCCAGAAACCATGACGCTGATTTCGCTGAAAGCTCCTGATAGTAGAGCAGTCGATCGACCAAGTCATGGATTCACGGCCCCGGCCCCGTCATTGGGCAACAGACACCAAGCCCCTGCCGGATTGACCAGTCCACCCGCTAAGTCACTATAAAATCAGAAGCTGCTCACGCTTATCCAACGCGCGCTACAGGCTGATTTGGCTTGAATTTTCGCAGATGCCCAAGCGCCGCTGAGCCCGATCCACTGTATTGGCTTCAGCCGGTCCCACAAAAGACAGCAGAGCCAAATTCAGTCTTGCGCCTGGCCGGGGCGGCGAAAGTCTTGGGCGATCCAGTCGTGGGCGCTGGATTCGCTGAGTTTGAAGCTGGCCGCCACGCGCACCTGCGCACGCTGCTCGCCTTGCGCATCGGTGGCGGTCAACACGGCGTAGGGCGCATCGTCGTCCGGGGTAATGTCCAGGCTGATGTGCAGCGCCTCGCCGCCACCACCGACCCGCAGGGCTTTGTGCAACTGGGCGTGCAACTGCTGCTCATGGCGGCGCACCACCTCGGAGGCGGTTTTGACCCAGGTGTAAAACGCTGGCGCGTCCAGCGGCTTGGGGTTTTTCTTGTCGCGCCCCATGGTCCAGGGGGCGATCAGCGCCGGCTCGGCCTGGCCGTCGCGGCGCATCTCCACCGCCCAGCCATCGTCGTCTTCGTTTTTGACCACCCGGGCGGTCCAGCCATCGCCCTGCCACAGACGGGCCTCCTGAATGGGTTGGGTGTCGGGCGCTGGGGGCAGTTGGGTCTGGGGCATAGGGGTGCGATGCTACAGCAAGCCAGGGTCGGCACGCACGTCCAGCCAGGCCACCCGGCGCGCCAGGCTCGCAAGCGACAGATTTCTATGATGGCATCACACACCTCGCTGGGCGGGTGGCGCTGCCCGATGGCACCCATTTTTGGCAAGCTTGGTAGATAAGGCCATTGACCTGGCAGATAAGACCTCTGCCTGACTTGACACGCCGCTGGCCTTGGAAGAGCATCCCGTCTCTGGCACCACCGCCCTGATCAGTCTAAAAATAATAGCGCGCATAGACCTCCAGACGGGCGCTGGAGGATTTTTCTTTGAATTCGGTCTGCGACTGCCCACCCAGCACACTGAAGCGGGCGCGCAGTTCCCAGTTGGCAAAGCCGGTGTAACTGATTTCAGGCGTGACTTGGTAGCTGTGGTCGTTCAGATTGACCATGGCGGTCACCGATGCGGTGCCATAGACCCAGTTGAAAGGCTCACTCACGCTGGCTTTCAGGTACAAGTAGTCGCGTGCCGGGTTAGGCCGAGCATAACCAGACTGGGCCACACTGCGCGCATTGTTGAACAGCGTGGCGGGGGCATTGCCAGCCAGGGCAGTGTCGAGAAACTGGTAATAAGCGTCCATTTCCTGCCACGTGTAGCCCGCGCCGTTGCGGTAAACCTCGGCAATCCAGGTCACCTCAGCTTGTGTGAGGTAGCGCAGACCCAGCAAAAACGAATCCACATCCACCTGCTGGCTGCTGGTGACACCGGCGGCGCTCAGCGTGGTGCGGCTGGCCCCCAGCGTGCGGGCCCATTCGCCATGGATTTCCAGCGCCGTGTTCAGGTTGTGCGAAAAATCCACGCCAAAACTCTCGGGCCTGGCCCCCTTGGCGCGCCACATCAGGTCGATGTCGGTGTCCCAGGCCAACACATAGAGTTTGGCAGCGGGGTTCAGGTGATGCGTCTGGCCAAAGTCTGCGTTCATGTTGCCGTCGGTTGGCACTAGCAAGGCGGTGACACTGAGCGCCGAAATCGGCCCACCCAGGGTTTGAGTCCATTCACCGCTGGCCATGACAAAACCCTCACGCGAGGCGGTGGGGTCATTGGTATCCTTGGGCCGCTCAACCATCGCCACCGGGCTCCAGGCGTAACCCTTGCCCCAGCGCTGCACACGCTTGCCCAGGTCAAAACTCAGGCCCGGGCTGACGCTCCAGCGCAGGCCACCTTCCATCACCGCCA
>JAIFMA010000164.1 GCA_020048795.1 Rhodoferax sp. | reverse complement strand
GGTGCTGCTGTCGGCCCAGGCCACCGATGTGAGCGTCAACCAAGCCACGCAGCGCCTGTTTCGGGTGGCCAACACCCCCCAAAAAATGCTGGCACTGGGCCTGGACGGGCTGGAGCAGCACATCAAGAGCATCGGCCTGTACCATGCCAAGGCACGTCACCTGCTGCAAACCTGCCACCGGCTGATTGACCTGCATGCAGGTCAGGTGCCGCGTACCCGGGCAGCGCTTGAGGCACTGCCCGGCGTGGGCCGCAAGACCGCCAACGTGGTGCTCAACGTCGCCTTTGGTGAACCCACCATGGCGGTCGATACGCATGTTTTCCGCCTGGCTAACCGCACCGGT
The DNA here is from genome assembly GCA_020048795.1 of Rhodoferax sp. Lineage (GTDB taxonomy): Bacteria > Pseudomonadota > Gammaproteobacteria > Burkholderiales > Burkholderiaceae_C > Rhodoferax. The sequence goes on along the minus strand of JAIFMA010000164.1, from coordinate 5,198 downwards.
CTGGCAGCGGGCAAAACACCATTGGCGGTAGAGCAGGCCCTGCTCAAGCGCATTCCCGCAGCTTACCTGGTCAACGCCCACCACTGGCTGATCCTGCACGGACGCTATGTCTGCCAGGCCCGCACACCACGCTGCGGGCAGTGTGCGGTGGTCAGCCTTTGCCAGTTCAAATTCAAAAACTCCCATCCAGATTCAGCGCCATGACATCTCCGATTGCAGCACCCTTTGCCGACATCAGCCAGTTCATGAAAACCGTCGATTGGCCGGTCATGCCCGAGGTCGGCCAGGCCTTGATACGGACCTTCCAGGATGACGAAGCCGACATCCACACGGTGTGCGCCATCATCAGCAAGGATCCGGCACTCACTGCCACCCTGCTGCGCATGGCCAACAGCGCCATGTTTGGCCTGTCGGGCAAGGTCGATTCGCTTGAGCGCGCCATCAGCGTGGTCGGCATGTCGCAGATCAGGGCACGCGCACTCTCGGTGTGCATGTCACAGGTGGCCGAACTGCCCACCGGCATCGATCGCATGGCGTTCTGGCGCTACTGCATGCTGTGCGCTGGTTACGCCCACTGGCTGGCCGGCCTTTGTGAGGTCGACGAACAAGAGGCCTGGCTGGCCGGCATGATGCTGCGCTTGGGTGAAATCAGCTTGTGCAAGGCCCATCTTTCGGTGCTGTCGCAGCTTCAGGCGCAACCGGTCGGGCCGGGCGAGCGCTGGTGGCGTCAGCGCCGGATGATCGGTTTTGATGAAGGTCAGGTGGTGGCCGAGCTGGCGGCCCAGTGGGATTTTCCGCCGCTGCTGACACAGGGTTTGCGCCACGCCGCCCAGCCGCTGCTCAACCCCCATGCGTCAAGGCTGGCGGCGGTGTTGCATCTGGCAGCGCGTCTGGCCGACGATGGTGATGTCAGCGCCGAAAGCCTTGACCGCCTGCCGTTGATGGTCGTGCTGGTGCTCAAGCTCGATCTTCAGGCGCTGGCCACCCAGGCACCCGATGCTGAGGCGCTGGCCGACATCACCATGTTTCAGCACTGAGCAGCGAGCGCACCGCAGCGAGTTGCCGTCGCGACACAAACAGCGCCTCGTCGACCCCGTCAAGACGCACCGCCCAACCATCACCTTCGTGCGCGTCAAAGTGTTTTTCCAGTGAGCGCACCGCCCGCCGTGCCACCAGGGTGTTGCGGTGGATGCGAATGAACCGACTGGCATAACGGGTTTCCAGGTCGCTCAATGAGCCTTCCAGGATGTAACTGTGGCTGCCAGCACGCACGGTGATGTACTTCAACTCGGCCTTCAGGTAAAGCACCGCAGACAGCGGCACCCGCTCAGTGCGACCACGTTCCTGGATGACCAACACGTCATGGGTCAAATCAGCCGCCAGCCCTTTGACATTAAGCACTGACCGCTCTACTTTTTGAAGTGCTGCCTGGAGCCGTTCGAGTCGCACGGGCTTGGTCAGGTAGTCCAGTGCCTCCAGCTCAAAGGCCTGCACCGCATGTTCGGCATAAGCCGTCACAAACACCACGGCCGGCGGCTGCGGCAAGGCGCGCAGGCTCTGCGCCAGCGTCAGCCCATCGGCACCAGGCATGTGAATGTCAGCCAGCACCACATCGACCGTCTGGTGCGCCACACAGTGCAGGGCATCCACCGCATTGGCCGCCTCACCCACCACCAGCGCACCGGGCGCCGTGCAATCGGCCAGCAGGCGCTTCAGACGCGTACGCGCCAGGGCCTCGTCGTCCACAATGACCACCCGCAACGCCATGCTGTCACCTCCCGCCGGTCATATCGGCACCTCGATCCTGACCTGAAAAATGCCGTTTTTCAAACCCGCCTGAAAACGGCCCTGTACATCGTGTAACAGGTCCAACCGCTCGCGGACATTTTTCAGGGCCAGCCCATGACCGGTCGCTGGACTGGCTGAAGCCTGACCTACCGTATTGCTGACCTTGATCACCACGGTGGCACCCCGGCGCTGTGTGCTGATCTTGATGCGTGCGCCACTGGCACTGGGTTCCACCCCATGTTTGACCGCGTTTTCAACCAATGGCTGTAGCAGCAGGGGCGGCAACCGGGCACCGGCAGCGCGCTCATCCAGCGACCATTCGAGTTGCAGGCGCTCAGCAAAACGCACCTGTTCAATCGCCAGATAGCGCTGCGCCAGTGCAATTTCGTCAGCCAGAGTCACGCTCGATGCCTGTTCGGCCAGTGCATAACGAAACAGGTCGCTCAGGTCTTCCAGCAGCCGCTCGGCCTTGCGTGGCTCGTCGCGCACCAGCGCAATGGCGCTGTTGAGCGTATTGAACAGAAAATGCGGCCGGATGCGCGCCTGCAACTCCGCCAGACGGGCCGCCGTGGCAGCCGGTGTGCGACCTTTGGCGCGCAGCACCAGAGCCGCCACCAGCAACGCGGACAACAGGGCCCCGGCCAGGGCACTGGCCAGCCAGGGCGGCGCATCCAGCAAGCCCATCAGTCCCAGCATGGCGCAACCGTAAAGCCCGGCCAGCGCCCCCAGCAGCACGCCGGCAAGCTTTTGCAGCGTTGAATTCAGGCGCGCCAGCAGCTTTTTCAGACTGCAGGCCGCGATCAGCCACACCAAGGTAGCAGGCAGCGCGGCACCCGTCACCCAGGACATCTGGCCCAGCCAGTGCATCGGGCTACTGCTGCCAAACAGGGTGGCCACGCCCACCACCGTTTCGACAAACAACACGGCACGCAGCACCACCCCCACATGGCAGGCATCAAAAACCAGCGCATCAGTGCCATGCCGAGCCGGGTCCGTGCCGGAGGGGGGCACAGCCGATTCCTGGAACACCGATAAAATTTGCGAATCTTCCATTGACCAACCTGGATGTACGCGCAACAACGCGGTTGCGCAACATTATTGTTGATTCCTGGGCCCATCGCCCATCACCCTGCCCCGACACATGCCATGCGCCAAAACCAATTCGACAAAAAATCCCAGGCTTGGTCGGCCCTGTTCTCGGAGCCCATGAGCGATCTGGTCAAACGCTACACCTCCAGCGTGTTTTTTGACAAGCGCCTGTGGCAGGCCGACATCAGTGGCAGCCTGGCGCACGCCGAGATGCTGGCGGATCAGGGCATCATCAGCGCGCAGGACCGCGCTGACATTGAACGCGGCATGGTGCAGATCAAACAGGAGATCGAATCCGGCGCTTTTGTCTGGCAGCTCGATCTGGAGGACGTGCACCTGAACATCGAAGCCCGCCTGACGCAACTGGTGGGTGATGCCGGCAAACGCCTGCACACCGGGCGCAGCCGCAACGACCAGGTGGCCACCGATGTGCGGCTGTGGCTGCGCAGCGAAATTGACCTGATTGCCACGTTGCTGACCGAGCTGCAACAGGCCTTGCTTGACGTGGCAGAAAAACATGCTGAGGTGATCCTGCCCGGCTTTACCCACTTGCAGGTGGCGCAACCGATCAGTTTTGGCCACCACATGCTGGCCTATGTGGAAATGTTTGCCCGCGATGCCGAGCGCATGGCCGATGTGCGCCAACGCGTCAACCGCCTGCCGCTGGGGGCCGCCGCCCTGGCCGGCACCAGCTACCCGCTGGACCGTGACCGTGTCGCCAGCACGCTAGGCATGGTCAACGACAAGGGGCAGCCCCAAGTCTGCCAAAACAGCCTGGATGCGGTGAGTGACCGCGACTTTGCCATTGAATTCACGGCCGCAGCCAGCCTGTGCATGGTGCACATCAGCCGCCTGAGTGAAGAACTGATTTTGTGGATGAGCCAGAACTTTGGCTTCATAAAAATTGCCGACCGTTTCACGACCGGCAGTTCCATCATGCCGCAAAAGAAAAACCCCGATGTGCCGGAGCTGGCGCGCGGCAAAACCGGCCGCGTGGTCGGCCACCTGATGGGCCTGATCACCCTGATGAAAGGCCAGCCCCTGGCCTACAACAAAGACAACCAGGAGGACAAGGAGCCGCTGTTTGACACCGTCGATACGCTCAAGGACACGCTGCGCATCTTTGCCGAGATGGTGGGTGGACAGTTGAATCCGGCCACCGGGCAAAAAGAAGGCGGCATCAGCGTCAACCCCCAGGCGATGGAACAGGCCGCGCTGCGGGGTTACGCCACCGCCACCGACCTGGCCGACTATCTGGTCAAAAAGGGGCTGCCGTTTCGCGATGCCCACGAAACCGTGGCCCATGCGGTGAAGGCCGCCATCGCCCACCAGGTGGATCTGTCAGAACTGCCGCTGGCGGTGCTGAAAGAATTCAACCCGAGCATTGAAAAAGACGTGTTTGATGTCTTGAGCCTGCGCGGCTCGCTGCATGCACGCGATATTTTGGGCGGTACCGCGCCCAGGCAGGTGCGCTTGCAGATTGAACGACACCGCGCTCGATTGACCTGAATCTTGCAGCCGCGATGCCCTGGAGCATGTGGTGATGGCCACGCGTGATGCGCGCCGCCCGATCGTCATGTTCACCAACGACAACAACACCGCCAACGCCCGTGCCGCAGTGGCCGCTGGCGTGTCGGCTTACATCGTGGCAGCGCTGAGACCCGAGCGCATACGACCGATTCTGGATGTGGCCATGGCGCGCTTTGAGCACGAACAGGCGCTGCTGGCCGAATTGGCGGACACCAAAACCGAGTTGTGTGAACTCAGCGCCGAACTGAATGACTGCAAGGTGATCGACCGTGCCAAAGGCCTGTTGATGCCACGCCAGCAACTCAGCGAAGAGGCCGCCTACGCCAGGCTGCGTAAAACTAAATCATCCGTGTCGTTGTTGCTGCGGCTTCGCGCCCGGACAGAAATGATTTGGAAGTGGAATTACATCATCCTGCCGGTGTTCACGACAGCTAACGATCAGGTAAAGCCATCCGATCGGATGCCTTTTCCGTGACGTTTATCTTGCCAACAAAATCAGCCTCCAACCCTTACAAAATATGCACTACACGCTATGGTTAATGTAGTTTCTAACGGTCAGGTCAGAACGCAACCCCGAGCTTGACGGCCAAACAGCCAAAATAGCACCGGCAACTGGCTCAAAGTGTTCGCTATAATTCTCGGCTTTGCTGGCAAAACTCCGCTGCCTGATCAACTTTTGAGCGGAGAACTTCGCGTGATATTCAAGTTTTGGCCCGATCTTCCAGAGTTTGAAATCTGCACCTTTTGGATATTTTGATTCAATGACAACCATCCGTGTTAAAGAAAACGAA
>JAIFMA010000069.1 GCA_020048795.1 Rhodoferax sp. | reverse complement strand
GTGCCGCGTCAGGAAAGATCACCGTGCCCATGTCGCGCCCATCGGCCACCAGGCCGGGCAGGCGGCGAAAACTGTGCTGCAGGTCAAGCAGTGCCGAGCGCACCAGGGGCAGGGCGGACACTTTGGAGGCGTTCATGCCGGCTTCTTCGGCGCGAATCGCTTCGGTAACGTTTTCGCCGTTCAGCAGCACCTGGTCGTCAACAAATGCAATCTGTAGACCTTGCGCCAGGCGTGCGATGTCGCCTTCGCCGGTGGTATCCAGCGGCAAATGGGCACGCTTGGCGGCCAGCGCCGTGATGCGGTAGAGTGCGCCAGAATCCAGCAGGTGATAGCCCAACTGCCGGGCCAACTGGGCCGCCAGCGTGCCTTTGCCTGACGCCGTGGGGCCGTCCACACAGATCACCGGCACCGCGTTGGCCCGGGCTTGCACCAGCGAAAACAGCGCTTCAAAATAGTCCGGAAAGGTCTTGGCGACACATTGGGGGTCCAGGATGCGCACCGGCTGCCCGGCGGGGTTAAAGGCCGCCAACGAGAAACACATCGCCATTCGATGATCATCGTAAGTGTGGATGCTGGCGGCTTTCCAGTCAGCCGGTGTGGCTGGTGGTGTGATCTGGATGAAGTCGGCCCCTTCTTCCACCGTGGCGCCAAGTTTGCGCAGTTCGGTAGCCATGGCGGCAATACGGTCGGTTTCCTTGACCCGCCAACTGGCAATGTTGCGCAGCGTGCTGGTGCCGTCGGCAAACAGGGCCATCACGGCCAGCGTCATGGCCGCATCCGGGATGTGATTGCAGTCCAGCTCGATGGCTTTGAGCGGCCAGCCCTGGCCGGGCTTGCCCCGGCTGATTTCCAGCCAGTTGGTGCCCGTGGTGACGTGGGCACCCATCAGGCGGGCGGCCTCGACGAAGCGGATGTCACCCTGGATCGAGCTTGCGCCTACGCCCTGAATTCTGATGCCATTTAGGCCTATAACGCTTGCTGCAATTGCGCCAACAGCTATGAAATAGCTAGCAGATGAGGCGTCCGCCTCGACATGCACCTGCCCGGGTGATTGCAGTTGGCAGCCCTTGGGAATGGTAAAGCGCTGCCAGCCTTGGCGCGCCACCACCACACCAAAACGCGCCAGCAGGTTCAGCGTGATCTCGATGTAAGGGCGCGAAATCAGCTCGCCCAGCACCTCAATCACCACATCCTGTCTGGCCACCAGGGGCAAGGCCATCAGCAGCGCCGTGAGAAACTGGCTCGACACGTCGCCGCGCACCTGAATTGGCCCACCGAGCTGCAAGTGGGGTTGGCCAATGCGCAGTGGTGGATAGCCCGGGTTTTCCAGATAGTCAATCTGGCAGCCAAGCTGGCGCAGCGCGTCCACCAGGTCACCAATCGGGCGCTCATGCATGCGCGGCACTCCGCGCAGCGTGTAGTCGCCGCCGATCACCGCCAGCGCCGCGGTCAACGGGCGTATGGCGGTACCGGCATTGCCCATGAACAGGTCGGCGCGGGTGATCTCTGGTTTGCCGCACAGACCGTCAATCACCACCGTGGTTCCGCTTTGCTCCATGTTGCAGCCCAGTGCGCGCAGCGCAGTCAGCATGACCCGGGTGTCGTCCGAATCAAGCAGATCATGCACTGTGGTACGGCCACGGCTCAGGGCCGCCAGCAGCAGCACCCGGTTGGAAATGCTCTTGGAGCCGGGCAGGGTGATGGCACCTGCGGCAGATGCCAGTGCTGGCAGGTCAAGAAATTCGGTGGAGAACATCAGTCAGTCGGCTTGGTTCATGCGCCATTGGCTGCGTGTGGCGCTGGCCTGGGCAATCTGGGTCTCAAGGGTCGCTGCATCGCCGCCGGTGATCAGCGCTTCAAAGGCCTGAAGCTCGGCCTGAAAAGCGCGGCTTTGCAACAGCAACTCATCGCGGTTGGTCAAAAAAATGTCACGCCAGACCTTGGGATCACTCGCCGCGATGCGGGAGAAATCGCGAAAACCCGGACCGGCCAAGGTCAGAAACTCTTTGCTCCGGGGTTGGCCGGAGATGGCGTTCATCAGCGCAAACGCCAGCAGATGTGGTAGATGGCTGACGGCGGCAAAGGCGCTGTCATGTGCCGCTGGTGACATCTGCACCACCTTGCTGCCCAGCGCCGTCCAGAGCGCCACCGCCTGTGCAACCTGGGTGCCGCGGGTACGCTCCACCGGGGTCAGGATCACCTGGCGGTCCTGGTACAGATCGGCATCGGCGTGTTCGACGCCGGCGAGTTCTTTGCCGGCAATGGGGTGCGCTGGGACAAACGAGCCCATCTGATCGCGCAAACCCCGTTCTGCGGCAATCACCACGTCGCCCTTGGTGGAGCCCACGTCCATGATCAGCATGTCTGGCGTCACCATGTGCTTGATGGATTTGAAGGTGGCCTCAGACGCCGACACCGGCACTGCCACCAGCACGATGTCTGCCCCTGACACTGCCAGCAATGCCGACGGTGCTTCCACGTCAATCACTCCCAACTGGCGCGCACGATCGGTGGTGGTGGGCGATTTGCTGTAGCCGACCACGCGCTTGACCAGACCGGCTTTTTTGAGCGCCAAGGCAAATGAGCCGCCCATCAGGCCGCAGCCAATCAGGCCGAGTTGCTCAAACATCGGCTTCAACCGGGTAGGTGCCCAGCAGCTTGTAAAACGCGCACAGCGCGCGCAGTTCTTCCAGTGCGGCGCTGACGTTGGGTTGCGCCGGGTGGCCGGCCAGGTCGATGTAGAAGTAATACTCCCACTGGCCCGAGCGTGCCGGGCGCGATTCGAACCGCGTCATCGACACACCATGTTTCTTCAGCGGCACCAGCAAATCGTGCACCGCACCGGGTCGGTTGACTACTGACACGATCAGGCTGGTGCAGTCGCGCCCGGTGGCCTGGGGCGCTTCCAGCGTGCCGGGCAGGCAGATCACGGCAAAGCGGGTGCGGTTGAAGGCATCGTCCTGAATCGCAAATGACGCCACGTGCAGGCCAAATTCGCTGCCGGCACGCTCGCTGGCAATAGCCGCCCAGGCCGGGTTGGTGGCCGCCAGCCGCGCCCCTTCGGCATTACTGGCGGCGGCGCGGCGCTCGGCTTTGGGCAAATGGGTGGTCAGCCAGTCCTGGCACTGGGCCAGTGCCTGTGGATGCGCGTACACCGCTTCGATGTCGTGCAGTGCCGGCTCCAGGCGCAGCAGGTTGTGGCGCACCAGAAAACTGGTCTCGCCGATGATGTGCAGCGGCGAGTTGAGCAGCAGGTCCAGGCTGCGTGAAATCACGCCCTCGGACGAGTTTTCAATCGGTACCACGCCGTATTCGGCGCTGCCCGCTGCCGTGGCGCGAAATACCTCGTCGATGCTGACGCACAGCACGCGTGCCATGCTGCCGCCAAAAAACTGGATCGCTGCCTGTTCGCTGAAAGTGCCCGCTGGGCCCAGGTAGGCGACCCGCTGCGCGGCTTCGAGCGAGCGACAGGCGGACATGATCTCGCGCCAGATGATGGCCACGCTGTGCTGCTTCAACGGCCCGGCGTTGTTGGCCTGCAGGTTGGCAATCACCTGGTTCTCGCGATCGGGCCGGAACACCGCCGAGCCATCAATTTTCTTGATCTCACCGACTTCGTGTGCCAACCCGGCGCGCCGGTTAAGCAAGCTGATCAGCTCAAGGTCCAGCGCATCGATTTGGTTGCGTAATTCAGGAAGCGTTTTGGCCATGACAGTGTTTACAAAATTAAGTGTGAAACGTGGGGGCCACACGCAAGGCGCTTCAATGGGCATTGGTTTTGAAAAAAATGGATCATTCGGCTAAACCCACAAGCAAAAGACAAGCGGCCAGGCAGCGACTCAAGCGTGCTGCGCTTCAAAGCTCTGCATAAAGCCCACCAGCGCCTGCACGCCTTCAAGTGGAATGGCGTTGTAGATGCTGGCGCGCATGCCGCCGACCGACTTGTGGCCCTTGAGCTGCAGCAGCCCGGCACTGCGCGCACCGGCCAGAAAAGCATCGTTGAGGCTTTCGTCACGCAAGTAAAACGGCACGTTCATGCGCGAGCGCACTGATTTCTCAACCCGGTTAAGGTAAAGATTGGATTTGTCGATGGCAGCGTAAAGCAGCGTCGCCTTGGCGATGTTGTTGGCCTCAACGGCCGCAATACCGCCCTGGCGCTTGAGCCACTTGAACACCAGTCCGGCGATGTAAATTGAGTAGGTCGGCGGGGTGTTGTACATCGACTCGTTGTTGGCCACGGTCTTGTAATTCAGGGCACTGGGGCAAATCGGCAGCGCGCGATCGAGCAAGTCGTCACGCACCACCACCAGCGTCAGCCCGGCCGGGCCCAGGTTTTTCTGCGCGCCGCCAAAGGCCAGGCCAACTTTTGACCAGTCCACCGGGCGTGAGGCGACGTGGGACGAAAAATCCACCACCAACGGCGCATCGCAGCCCAGCGCTTTCAGATCAGGCAAGGCGTGGTACTCGACCCCGTTGATGGTTTCGTTGCTGCAGATATGCACGTATGCCGGTTGGTCGCTGAGTTGCCAAGTGGCCGGGTTGGGCAAGCTGGTAAAGCCGCTGGCCTGGGTGCTGGCGGCCACATGTGCCGGGCAATAGCGCGCCGCCTCCTGGGCTGACTTTTGGCTCCAACTGCCGGTGACGACAAAGTCTGCGGTTTCACCACGCGACAGGTTCAGTGGCACGATGGCGTTTTCGGCCAAACCGCCGCCTTGCATGAACAGCAGTTTGAAGTGGGCAGGCAGCGCCAGCAGTTCGCGCAGGTCGGCCTGGGCCTCTTGGTAAATCTGGCCAAATTCCTTGCCCCGATGGCTCATTTCCATCACGCCCATGCCGCTGCCGTGCCAATCGAGCATTTCTGCCGCAGCTTGCTGCAACACTTCGTCGGGCATGGCGGCCGGGCCGGCAGAAAAGTTATACGGACGGTTCATGAAAAATTTATGAAAAATAAGGCGCTAGCCCTTGTTGATATTGCGCTGGCAGCTATCCAAATAATAGTGTCAGGCATCTGATGCCGGGCTGTCGTCCGTTGCCTCTTCACCCGTGTTGTCGGCCACCGGAATGGCATCGTTTTCGACAATGCGCTGCAGACCACTGAGTTGTGAGCCTTCGTCCAGCCCGATCAGCGTGACACCCTGGGTGGCGCGGCCGAGTTCACGAATCTCGCTAACCCGCGTGCGCACCAGCACCCCCTTGTCGGTGATCAGCATGATTTCGTCATCCGCATGCACCAGTGTGGCGGCCACGACCTTGCCGTTGCGTTCACTCTGCTGGATGGCGATCATGCCCTTGGTGCCCCGGCCATGGCGGGTGTATTCGGTGATGCTGGTGCGTTTGCCGTAGCCGTTTTGGGTGGCCGTGAGCACACTTTGTGATTCATCTTCGGCCACCAGCATGGCAATCACGCCCTGGCCGTCGTCAAGCATCATGCCGCGCACGCCCCGCGCCTGGCGGCCCATCGGGCGCACATCGTTTTCATCAAAGCGCACCGCCTTGCCGCCATCACTGAACAGCATCACGTCATGTTTGCCGTCAGTCAGCGCAGCGCCAATCAAAAAGTCACCCTCGTCCAGGTCAACGGCGATGATGCCGGCCTTGCGCGGGTTGCTGAATTCGTCGAGCGCGGTCTTTTTCACCGTGCCCATGCTGGTGCTCATGAACACATACTGGTCGGCCGGGAAGCTGCGTTTTTCACCGGTGAGCGCCAGCACCACCGTGACCTTTTCGCCCTCTTGCAGCGGAAACATGTTCACGATCGGGCGCCCGCGTGAGCCGCGCGAACCTTGCGGTACTTCCCAGACCTTCAGCCAGTACATGCGGCCCCGGTTGCTGAAGCACAGCAGGTAGTCATGCGTGTTGGCAATGAACAACTGATCGACCCAGTCGTCTTCTTTGGTGGCGGTGGCCTGTTTGCCACGGCCGCCGCGTCGTTGTGAGCGGTATTCGCTCAAAGGCTGACTCTTGACGTAGCCGCTGTGGCTCAAGGTGACCACCATGTCGGTGGGTGTGATCAGGTCTTCGGTGGACAGATCGAAGGACGAATGCTCCACCAGGCTGCGCCGTGCGCCAATTTTGGTCAGGCCAAATTCGGTCTTGATGGCGGAAAGCTCGTCCCTGATGATGATCGAGACACGCTCCGGGCGCGCCAGAATGTCCAGCAGATCGTCGATGATGGCCATCACTTCCTTGTACTCGGCCACGATCTTGTCTTGCTCCAGTCCGGTCAGGCGTTGCAGGCGCATCTGCAAAATTTCTTGCGCCTGGGTTTCTGACAGGCGGTACAGGCCGTCCTTGCCCATGCCGAATTCGCGCTCCAGCCCATCAGGCCGGTAGTCGTCGGCATTCACCACGCCGCCATCGGCACGGGTGCGGGTGAGCATTTCGCGCACCAGCTGGCTGTCCCAGGCGCGTGTCATCAGTTCGGCGCGGGCCACCGGCGGTGTGGGTGATTCACGAATGATGCGGATGAACTCGTCAATATTGGCCAGCGCTACCGCCAGCCCTTCGAGCACATGACCGCGTTCGCGGGCCTTGCGCAGCTCAAACACCGTGCGCCGGGTCACCACCTCACGGCGGTGCTGCAAAAAGACCTCGATCAGGTCTTTCAGGTTGCACAGCTTGGGCTGGCCGTTGATCAGTGCCACCATGTTCATGCCAAAGGTGTCCTGCAATTGCGTTTGTTTGTACAGGTTGTTCAGCACTACTTCGGGCACTTCGCCGCGCTTGAGTTCGATCACCAGGCGCATGCCAGACTTGTCGGACTCGTCCTGGATGTGGCTGATGCCCTCGATCTTTTTCTCATGCACCAGCTCGGCCATGCGCTCTTGCAAGGTCTTTTTGTTGACCTGGTAGGGCAGCTCATCAACGATGATGGCCTGGCGCTGGCCACGGTCGATGTCCTCGAAATGGCACTTGGCACGCATGACCACCCGCCCGCGCCCGGTGCGATAACCGTCTTTGACACCGTTGATGCCGTAAATGATGCCGGCGGTGGGGAAGTCAGGTGCCGGGATGATCTCCATCAGCTCGTCAATGCTGGCCTCGGGGTTTTTCAGCAGATGCAGGCAGGCATCCACCACCTCGTTGAGGTTGTGCGGCGGTATATTGGTGGCCATGCCGACCGCGATACCGCCTGAGCCGTTGACCAGCAAGTTTGGCAGCCGAGTAGGCAGCACCAGAGGCTCCTTTTCGGAGCCATCGTAATTTGGGCCGAAATCAACAGTTTCCTTGTCCAGGTCAGCCAGCAACTCGTGGGCGATCTTGGCCAGCCGGATTTCGGTGTAACGCATGGCAGCCGCGTTGTCGCCGTCGACCGAGCCGAAATTGCCCTGGCCATCGACCAGCATGTGGCGCATGGAAAAATCCTGCGCCATGCGAACAATGGTGTCGTACACCGACTGGTCGCCGTGCGGGTGATACTTGCCAATCACATCACCGACGATACGGGCAGACTTCTTGTAGGCTTTGTTCCAGTCGTTGCTGAGCTCGTGCATGGCGAACAAAACGCGCCGGTGCACTGGCTTCAAACCGTCTCGCGCATCGGGCAAGGCCCGCCCGACGATCACACTCATGGCGTAATCCAGATAGCTGCGGCGCATTTCATCCGCAAGGCTGGTGGGCAGAGTTTCTTTGGCGAACTGGGTCATGGGGAAAGCTTGAGGCAAAGCAAGATCAGGTTAGATCGCCGATTTTATGCTGCGGTTTTGTGGCGCCTTCGCAACGCTGGCGGCAAATTGTGAGTGCGTCCGCTAGGTGCACCAGTTTTGGCCGCATTGGATCGTTTTTACCGAAAATCTATGTGGCACAATCACCTCAGCGCTCAATGTGATAGGCATCTTGGGCGTCCATTTCACCAACGCCGCGCTGCTGCGGCTCTTTCTTCTAGGAGAACCATGAAAAAATTGAACAAACTGGCGATGCTGATCGCTACCGCAGCTCTCGCAACCACTGCAAGCGCTCAGAGCATTGACAACTGGCGTGCATCAGACGGCACCGTCTGGAAAAATGGCACCAATGAATTGTGCTGGCGTGATGCCTACTGGACACCGGCAACGGCCGCCGTTGGCTGTGACGGTGCCATCGTTGCGCCTCCTCCCGCTCCGCCGGCACCTCCCGTGGTGAAACCGACACCGCCGGCACCAGCGCCGGCACCGGCACCGGCACCCGTGGCAGCGACCAAGGTTACTTACGCTGCTGATGCCTTCTTTGATTTCAACAAAGCCGTTCTGAAGCCTGAAGGCAAAGCCAAGCTGGACGACCTGGTTGGCAAGGTCAAGGGCATCAACCTTGAGGTCATCATCGCTGTGGGCCACACCGATTCAGTCGGTTCTGACGCTTACAACCAGAAGCTGTCTGTGAAGCGCTCGGAAGCCGTCAAGGCTTATCTGGTGTCCAAGGGCATCGAGAAAAACCGTGTCTATACCGAAGGCAAGGGCGAGAAGCAACCTGTTGCTGACAACAAGACCGGTGAGGGCCGTGCCAAGAACCGCCGCGTGGAAATCGAGGTGGTTGGTACTCGCGCCAAATAATTGTTTGGGATAGCCCGTGGGGCTCGTCAAAAAGAACCCGCTTCGGCGGGTTTTTTTTGTCCATTGGCACGATCCGTGGGTGATGAATTCGGGAAAACAAGGGTTTACCCTAAAATTGTCTTCCCTCAGGTTGCCCTGTTTACCAGCCGATTTCTGATCGGTTCCGTGTGTCCGAATATTTGTCGAGGTATGTTATGCAGATCAATGACGATGTGTCGCAGCGTCTCGGTTCGTCCCTGGAGGCGCTGAATGCCCGTATTGTGCGGTTGGCGATTGGGCTGGGCGTGTCGCTCGATGATCGGGCGAGCGTCGAAAAGCTGATGCAGCAGCCGCAAGTGCCACAGGTTGCGCATGAGCGCAGGGCATCCCGCCCGGAAGGACAGTCCAGCTATTCAGGTTCATCGGGAGACCGGCGGGTGGCCCATCAACGTGAAGAGCTGCGCGGCCTGTTGGTCCTTCGCTACCACATGGAAACCGTCAGTGTCAACGACAACGGCCTGGCGGTAACCCGCCAGATACTGGTCGATGCCGAGGATCATCTGGTACGGCGTGGTTTCAAACCGGGTGCGGACGGCTTGGGCCTGGATGATTTTTTCAATGCATCCTGAGGTGTCGGGGTTCCCTATTTTTTGACTTGATCTGAAACGATATGAATCTTCCCCTGGATACCGAACTGATCGAAAACTACACCTTTGACGAAATATCGATTGGTCAAAGCGCACGCATGTTGCGCTCCTTGACGCTGGCCGATATCGAAGCATTTGCTGCAGTATCTGGAGACACCAACCCGGCGCATCTGGACCCCGAATATGCCAACGACACCCTGTTTCATGGTGTCATTGCCCATGGGATGTGGAGTGGTGCCTTGATTTCAGCCTTGTTGGGAACCCAGTTTCCAGGGCCTGGCACGATTTACCAGGACCAGGCGCTGCACTTTGTCAAACCGGTGCGGGTCGGTGACACCCTGACCGTCACAGTGACGGTGACCTCGCGCAATCCGGCTACCAACAGCGTGGAGCTCGATTGCCAGGTGGTCAATCAGAAAGGCCATTGTGTCTTGAGTGGAACTGCCAGGGTTTTGGCTCCGACCATCAAGGTTCGTTTGCCCCGGGTGGTGGCACCCCGCATTCAAATTTCTGACCCGCAAGCACGCTTCAACGAATTGCTGGCGATGAGCAATAACCTCGACGCTGTGCGTTGCGCGGTGGTGCATCCTTGTGACGAGGGCTCGCTCAGCGGAGCCATGGATTCAGCCCGTTATGGCTTGATCGTGCCGGTGCTGATTGGCCCGGAAACCCGCATTCGCCATGTCGCCGCTGAATTTAATATTGATCTGACCGGTGCCGAGATCATCTCGGAGCCGCACAGTCATGCAGCCGCCGAGAGGGCCGCCGATCTGGCTGCCAACGGTGATGTTGAAATGCTGATGAAGGGCAGTCTGCACACAGATGAGTTGATCCATGCGGTACTGTCCAAAGCGGTATTGCGCACCGGTCGGCGCATGTCCCATGTGTTTCGTTTTGACGTGCCGCTGTACCACAAACCCCTGTTGATTACCGACGCGGCGCTCAATATCCGGCCCACTTTGCCAGAGAAGGTGGACATCATTCAGAACGCGATTGACTTCGCCCGTATCTTGGGTGTGGCTGCGCCCAAGGTGGCGATTTTGTCGGCGGTGGAAACCGTGAATCCGAATATTCCGTCCACCCTCGACGCTGCAGCGATGTGCAAAATGGCGGAGCGTGGCCAGATCACCGGCGGCATACTGGACGGTCCGCTGGCTTTTGACAACGCCATTTCGATGCATGCTGCGCAAATCAAGCATATCAAGTCTGAGGTGGCGGGCCATGCCGACATCATGGCGGTACCAGACCTGGAGAGCGGCAATATGCTGGCCAAACAGCTCGAATACCTAGCGGGTGCCAGTGGATCTGGCTTGGTGCTGGGCGCGCGCGTGCCGATTGCCCTGACCAGTCGTGCCGAGGGGCCGTCCAACCGGGTGGCATCGGCTTTGCTGGGTTTGCTGGTGGCGCACAATGCCCGCCGCAGTCACCCGCGCGTGGTTTGGTAAGGGGTTAGAAATGGCTATTCTTTCAGTCAACGCGGGTTCTTCCTCGCTCAAGTTTTCGCTCTACCCCTTGCTGGGTCGTGAGGTTCAACCCCAGATTTTGTCGGGCAATATCGAGGGGCTGGAGCCCGCAGGGGCACCGGAGATGCGCTGGACCTATCAGGCGCAGAACCATGTGAGGCAGCTGAGTCTGGGGTCTGAGCAGGTCTTCGCCCAGGCCCTGCTGAGTTTGCGTGATCTGATTGCCGGTTTGGCGGATGTGCCGGTGATTGATGCGGTGGCGCATCGGGTGGTGCATGGGGCCGAGTTGTACCGTGCCAGTGTGATCGTGACCGACGAGGTGCTGGCGCAGCTGACACGACTCAACTCGTTGGCTCCTTTGCATCAACCGCACAATCTTGAAGGCATTCGAGCCTTTCGTCAGGCCTTCGCCGGCATACCACAGGTGGCTTGTTTCGATACGGCCTTTCATGCCACGCTCCCCGAGGTGGATTACCGCTTTGCCTTACCGGAGGATCTGTACCAGCAAGGACTGCGGCGCTATGGTTTTCACGGACTGTCCTACCAGTATGTGATGGGCACCTTGCTGGAGCACACTGCGCGCGCCACCGGTCGGGTATTGATGGCGCATTTGGGCAACGGTGCCAGTTTGTGTGCTGCTGTGGGCGGCAAAAGCTGCGCCACGACCATGGGTTTCTCGGCACTGGACGGACTGATGATGGGCACGCGCACTGGCTCACTCGATGCCGGGGTGCTGCTGTATTTGCTGGAGCAAGGCTGGGACCACGCACGCCTGCAAAAGTTGTTGTACAAACAAAGCGGTTTGCTGGGTGTCTCGGGGACATCGGCCGACATGCGGCGCCTTCGTTCTGACCCTAGTGCTGGTGCCAAACTGGCAACAGATATGTTTGCCTATCGGGTGATTCGTGAAAGTGGGGCGCTGGTGGCCTGTATGCAGGGACTCGATGTGCTGGCCTTCAGTGGCGGTATTGGTGAGCACGATGTCTTTTTGCGGGAGCAGCTTGGGCAAAAGCTGGCCTGGATCGGTGTTGACATTGATCCGCAGCGCAATGCCCAGGCGACTGGGGTGACTGTGATGTCCATTCATTCTCCCAACAGCAAGGTCGAGGTCTGGGTGGTACCCACCGACGAGGGTGTGGTGGCCGCACGCGAGGCCGCCCGACTGATTGCCGTCTGACGGCGATGCCTGGATAAGGATGCGTTCACGGCGGTAGCACGGTGCCATCCTTTTTTAACACTTGCCTCCTGCGACTGCAACACAGGCTGTATCCTCCAGGCTTCGGCACGCAGTGCTGACGTGCCACGGGTCAAGAACGCGCTGCTGAATTGTTCATGAAGATGGATGGTCGAAGACATCCGTAAGTTATGTACTTATAGCCCCAGGGAGGCACTGCAAATGCCCGGCCTGTCCAAGTCACACCTCATCATTCACCGGTAACGTCCCAAGCGACTTTGGCTGCAAGTCGATTGGCCTGAATTGCCCGATACCTCAGACGGTACAGCGGCGTGCCTGCATTGGCGAGTCCGTGAAATGACCAGTCAAAACATCCTTCAAGGCCTCTGGGCCTCGCGCATTGACGTGCCACCTGACCTGATCCAGAGTCTGCGCGGCACCGAGACCCACACGCGCAACGACTGCCTGGGCCGCGTGGTTTTTGAGTTTTTCCAGAACGCGGTGGACAAGGCCAAACATTGCATTGACATCGTCTTGCAGCCCAGCGCCGCTGCTGATGGCACGCACCGTCTGCTTATCGCCAACGACGGCGACCCGGTGACGATCAACGGCCTGTCTGCGCCAGTGTCGGTTCAATTCCCGCTGGTGTCGGGCGGCATGGGCGAGGCGCTGTCGCGCTTTGCTGCGGGGCGGCCCAGTGATTTCCAGGCACTGTGCAACATCCACATCAGCAGCAAGCAAGCCGGGCAGTCGATTGGCAACAAGAGCGTGGGCTTCAAGTCGGCTTGGGAATTTGCCCGGCAAGTGACGGTGATGGCGTTGTGCTGGCAACGCTGCCATTGCCGTTGGTCGATGCCGGTGAACGGCTGCGCGATGGCCGTGGCATTTTCTGGTGCCGCCAGTCCGACAACCCGCTGAGCGCCGAGCCCGGCGGTATCTCTTTGGCGGCCACCGGTGTGGATGACCTGGCCGTGACTGAATGGGACAAGCTGACCGATGCTGACCAGGCTCTGCTGGGTTTGCTGAACTTCAACCTGGGTGAAATTGCCCAGCGGCTGCGAAAAATAGGCTGCATGACCATCCTGGCGGGCGGGATGTGCAGGATGTGTGAATTGGACACGCCTGATGCCCCGCCAAAAAATCCTTTTGCGATACTTGGGTGATGCAACTTCAAGACATCCTGTATTCCCAGGGCTTTGGTACACGCCGGGTGTGTGCCGGCCTGATTCAGCAGGGCCATGTTCAGGTTTATGATAAAAATGTGCCTCCAGCCCTTATACCGTGTGCGCTGGCAGCTACTGAATTTGAAGCGTTTGAGTTGCGCTTCAGAGTGCAGGGCGTGGACTGGCCTTATGCCGAGAAGGCCTACATCATGCTGCACAAGCCCGTGGCGACCGAGTGTTCGCAAAAGCCTTCTACCTACCCCAGCATTTACACCCTGCTGCCAGCGCCGTTGCGCCAACGTCCGCAAAAGGCGGCAGTTCAGGGTGTGCAGGCGGTTGGCCGGCTTGATCAGGACACCAGCGGTTTGCTGTTGTTAACCGATGACGGCCAATTTATCCATCGCATGAGCTCACCAAAACACCATCTGCCCAAAGTCTATGAGGTCAGTGTCAAGCACCCGCTCGATGACCGCCAGATCAGGCGCCTGCTGGAGGGCGTGGTGCTTGATGACGACCCCAAACCGGTGCGCGCAGCCGACTGTGTCATGGTGTCGGAGCAGCATTTGCGCCTGACCCTGACCGAGGGCAAATACCATCAGGTCAAACGCATGCTGGCCGCGGTGAGCAACCGCGTCGAAGCACTGCACCGCTCGCAAATGGGGGGTCTGCGCTTGCCCGATGACCTGTTGCCTGGCCAATGGCGCTGGCTCGGCCCCGACGATCTGCTGCTGCTCAAATAAGCCCCGCACGGGTGAGGGTGACAGTTTGCCAGACTACACTTTGAAGCTGTTTTTTTGAAGCTGTTTTTTTGAAGCGATCTTCTGTGTCCAAAAACTTTCTTTGTTTTCAGCGCCTGTGGGCAGGTATGCTGGTAGCGTTCGGACTGGCTGCATCGGCCCTGGTGGCACATGCGGCAGCGCCGGTGTTTGTGCTCAATTCACTCGAGGCCAGCATCAGCGTGATTGACCCGCTGACCTGGACCGAGACCCGCCGCATTCCCGCTGGCAAGGAGCCGCACCACCTCTATATGACACCGGACGAAAAGTCTCTGATCATTGCCAGTGCGTTGAGCGATTCGCTGATGTTTGTCGATCCGAAAACCGCTGAAGTGCAACGCACGGTCACCGGCATTCTGGACCCTTATCAGTTGCGTTTCTCGCCCGACATGAAATGGTTTGTGACGGCTGCCAACCGGCTCAATCATGTCGATATTTACCAGTGGGACGGCAGCAACCTGAAGCTGGCCAAGCGCATTGCCACCGGCAAGACGCCCAGCCATCTCTGGATCGACAGCACCAGCCGCACGATTTACGCGACCATGCAGGACAGCGATGAGCTGGTGGCCATTGATCTGCTGACCCAGACCCTGAAGTGGCGCCAGCCCACCGGCTCGCTGCCAGCCGATGTGTTTGGCACGCCCGATGACAAGTTTCTGCTGGTCGGGCTGACGGGGGGCGAGGGTGTCGAGATTTATGCCGTGACGGGTGCGCAACCCAGGCTGGTCAAATTGCTGAAAACCGGCAAGGGCGCCCACTCTTTTCGTGGCATGGGAGACAAGCGCCATGTACTGGTCAGCAACCGGGTGGCCAACACCATCAGCAAGATTGACTACCAGACCATGGCGGTGGTGGACACTTATCCAGGGCCCAGCGGCCCCGATGACATGGACCTGTCGCCTGATGGCCGCTTTATTTATGTGGCTTCGCGTTGGGCAAAAAAACTGTCGGTGATCGATACCCTGACGCACCGGGTGGTGCATCAGGTCAAGGTCGGCAAGTCGCCCCATGGTGTCTGGACGCTCGACCATGCGGCCCGCCAGTAAGCTCAGGAAGGCTGGCCGGGCTCTTTTTATTGCTATATTAAGTATAGCTGCTGGCGCACATCCGGTGTGGGCTACAGGCCAAAATGGCTGTGAAAAAACGGTGTACCTGACGATCGATACCGGCCACATGGCAGTGGCACCGTTGATCGCCGAGGTGCTCAAGCGGCAGGATGTCAGGGTGACCTTTTTTGCCGCCAACGAGCGCACCCAGCAAGGTGACGGCACGCTTGGCCAGCACTGGGCACCCTGGTGGAAGGGGCGCGCTGCCGAAGGCCATGAGTTTGCGTCGCACACCTATGACCATGTTTACTGGCGTGCTGACTTGACCGGCGCGAGCCCGACATTCCGGGTACGCCCCAGTGCCGGTGCGCTGGCCGGACAAGCGCTGACCTGGAGCGCCGCTGACTACTGCGCGCAACTCCGTCAAGCCAATGGGCGTCTGCAAGAAGTCACTGGCAAACCACCGCTACCGCTGTTTCGTGCGCCAGGCGGCAAGACCTCGCCTCAATTGCTGGCTGCGGCAAAAGCCTGTGGTTTTGCCCACGTTGGCTGGGCTCCTGCGGGGTTTCTGGGTGACGAGTTGCCCAGTGACAGGTTCAGTAACGCCAGTTTGTTGGCCAAGGCCTTGCGGGACATCCGTTCAGGTGACATCCTGATGGCCCATCTGGGCATTTGGTCCCGCCAGGATCCGTGGGCACCAGCGGTGCTCGAACCCCTGATTGCCGGGCTGAAGGCACGCGGCTTTTGCTTTGCCACGCTGCGCGAACACCCCGATTACCGCCCATGGATCAACCGCAGTGGACTGTCAGTGGCACCTGCCGAGACACTGAAATAGTGAACGTATGGACTGGTTCATCAGTGTTTTTTCCGATGTGCAGGGCCTGTTGTTTGAGGCGGTGCTACAGCCTCTGATGTTCGGCCTGGGGCTTGGCAATTTTCTCGAGGACGGGTACACCGCCACCGGCTGGCTGCTGGTGGGGCTACTGCAATTGGGGGTGTTGTTGGCGGTGATTGGACCACTGGAACGCTGGCGGCCGGTGGAGCGGGTGACGGATCGGGCGGCGGTGCGGGTGGATGTCATTTACACCCTGATTCACCGGCTCGGTCTGGTGCGGGTGGTATTGTTTTTCACGCTCGATCCACTCTTTGACCAGCTGTTTGGTGCACTGCGGGTGGCGGGCTGGCAGACTTTTCATCTTGATGCCGTGTGGCCTGGGGTGACCGACCAGCCCTGGGTTAGTTTGCTACTGTATCTGGTGGTGCTTGACCTAGTGAACTATTGGATGCACCGTGGCCAGCACCAGTGGGAATGGTGGTGGCGCCTGCATGCGCTGCATCATGCCCAGCGCCAGCTCACCATGTGGAGCGACAACCGCACCCATTTGCTCGACGATGTGATTCAGGCGGCTATTTCCGTCGTGGTAGCCCAGCTCATTGGCATCGCACCCAGCCAGTTTGTCGCCATTGTCGCCCTGACCCAGCTCAGTGAGAGTTTTCAACATGCCAATTTGCGGCTCTGGTTTGGACCGCTGGGTGAACGTTTGTGGGTCAGTCCGCGTTTTCACCGTCTGCACCACGCGATCGGCATTGGGCATGAATCGCGTGGCAAAAATACTCTGGGCGGGAACAACTTTGGTGTGTTGCTGCCGTGTTGGGACATGCTGTTTGGCACCGCCAACTTTGAGCTGCGATTCGAGCCCACCGGTGTGCGTGACCAGGTCGAACAGGGGCGCGACTACGGTCGTGGCTTTTGGTCACAGCAATGGCTGGGGCTCAAGCGGCTGGCTGGGCGGGCCTGAGCAAGTCGCCTGGCTGTCAGTTATGCTTGTCACATGAACCTGCTGTTTGATTCATTCTGGCGCGCCGTGGTGTATTGCCTGCGTCCGCGGGTGATTGCCTTGTCGTTTTTGCCGCTGCTGCTGATGGTGGGTGTGTCGCTCGGCCTGGGCTATTTTTATTGGGATTGGGCACTGGACTGGGTGCGCAACGTGATCGAGGCCTCGACCCTGATTGCCATCGTTTCCAACTGGTTACAAGGCCTGGGCCTGGGTGGTCTCAAGGCTGCGCTGGTGCCCCTGATTGTGATTTTTGCCGTCACGCCACTGATTGTGGTGGTGTCTATGTTGGCGGTGGCCTTGCTGATGACGCCCGCACTCACCGCCTTGGTGGCGGAAAAGCGCTTTCCCAAGCTGGAGCGAAAACACGGCAGCACGTTTTTCAGCAGTTTGTTATGGTCGCTGTTTGCCACCCTGTCGGCCTTGGTGGCTTTGCTGGTGTCGATTCCGCTGTGGTTCATTCCGCCGCTGATTCTGGTCTTGCCGCCACTGATCTGGGGCTGGCTGACCTACCGGGTGATGGCGTTTGACGCATTGGCTGAGCATGCCAGTCGCCAGGAGCGGCGCGAAATTTTCCGTCGGCACCGGCTGGCGCTATTGGGTATGGGTCTGTTTTGTGGTTATCTTGGCGCGGCACCGAGCCTGATTTGGGCTTCAGGTGCCTTGCTGGCCGCAGCATTTGTGGTGTTGGTACCGCTGGCGATCTGGATTTACACGCTGGTGTTTGCCATGTCGTCGCTGTGGTTTGCCCACTATTGCCTGGCGGCATTGCAGGCACTGCGCGCCGAGCCCAGTACCGCCATCGTGGCCCCAATCCCCGCCCCGCTTTACTTGACGGATGAACAAAATGCCAACACCGCTTCCACCAGCTGACCACACGCCCCGATTTGGTTTGATCGTCATCGGCGACGAGATCTTGTCGGGCAAGCGGGCCGACAAGCACTTGCCCAAAGTGGTTGAATTACTCAACGCACGGGGTCTGCAGCTTGATTACGCCGAGTATGTGGGTGACAACCCTGAGCGCATCACCGCGACGCTGCGGCGTGCCATGGCATCGGGGGATGTGGTGTTTTCGACCGGAGGCATCGGGGCCACGCCAGACGACCACACGCGTCAATGTGCCGCCCGTGCGCTGGGGGTCGAATTGGTCTTGCACCCGCAGGCCAGGGATTTGATTGAACAGCGCATGCATGAGTTGGCGCGTGAAAAAGGCAAACTGTTCGACCCCGCTGCCCCAGACAGCCGACATCGGCTCAACATGGGCGTTTTTCCGCAGGGCGCTAACATTATTCCCAACCCCTACAACAAGATCCCCGGTTTCACCTGCGGCCAGGTTCACTTTGTGCCGGGATTCCCGGTCATGGCCTGGCCCATGATCGAATGGGTGCTTGAGACCCATTGCCGTGTTTTTTTCCGGCAGCAGGCCTGGGCCGAGCAGTCCATCATTTTGCTGGGTGCCATGGAAGCGACCCTGACACCCCTGATGGAGCAGATCGAGTCTGAGTACCCGGGTGTCAAGGTGTTCAGCCTGCCCAGCGTGGATCACCCGGAGTTTGGCCGGCATATTGAACTGGGTGTCAAGGGTGACCCCAAGGCTGTGTCGCAGGCTTACGCGGCGCTGTTGTCAGGTTTGGCACCGTTCCATGTCAAGTTTGGCCCTGAATTGGTGCGAAACTAGTCATTTTTTTGGGCTATATTGAGGTTTGTATTGTTTTGGTGCATTGGCCCGGGGGCTCGGCGACGCTTTCAAGCCCACCTTTGAGGCTTTATCCCGGTGGCCCCGAATCCCCTGCAAAGTCTGGGCAAAATGCATCCTTTTGCAGCAACAACCCCAGCAAACGCTCTGGCATGGAAACTGCATCTGTTAACCTTGAATCCTTTTTACAACGACCCAACCAGGAGTATTTGATGGCCAAGACCGTCGCAGATGTCATGAAGATGGTGAAAGACAACGAAGTCAAGTTTGT
>JAIFMA010000163.1 GCA_020048795.1 Rhodoferax sp. | reverse complement strand
GCCATGCCTGCGGCCTGAATGCGCCAGCGAAATTCATCGCGCAAGGCCACCCGCAAATCAGCATCCAGTGCCGAAAACGGCTCATCGAGCAGCAGCACACGCGGTTGTGTGATCAGGGCACGGGCCAGCGCCACGCGTTGTTGCTCACCACCCGACAGGTTCCAGACGCGTCGCTGGGCCAGTGCGGCCAGTCCAAACACGTCAAGCATTTGCCTGGCGTGGGCACGCGCCTGGCACCGGCTTTGGCGCTGCTCGATCAGACCAAAAGCCACGTTGTCCAACACGTTCAGGTGCGGAAACAAGGCAAAGTCCTGAAACATCAGGGCAAAGCCGCGCCGCTCGGGGGCCAATGCGGTGATGTCCTGACCCTCCAGCCAGACCGTGCCAGCATCGGGCTGCTGCAACCCGGCGGTAATGCCCAGCAAGGTGCTCTTGCCGCTGCCCGAGGGGCCCAGCAGCGCCACCACCTCACCGGCAACCACATGCAGGTTCACGTCCTGCAACAGCGGCTGGTCAGCGTAACGCTGGTGGATGTGGCGCAGCTCAAGCATGTGGCGTGATGGGGCTGCTGACGGACAGGTGTGATCCCGGGCGTTGCAGGTGATGTTCGCTGTGCTCGCGCACTGGCCACTCGATCAGCAAAAAAGCCGCCAGCGCCAGCGCCATCAGCACACAGGCCAGCACCATCGCGGCATCCAGGTTGGCCTGCCCCGGGCGGCCCAGGCGCTGGTAGATCAGGGTGGTCAGGGTGGCCCATTCGGGGCGCGCCAAAAACAGCGTCACGGCAAACTCACCCAAGGCAGTGGCCACCGCAAACGCCATACCCCGGCGCAGCGCCGGCAGCAGTTGTGGCAAGGTCACCCGCCAAAAGCAGCGCCACGGGCTGGCCCCCAGCGTGCGCGCAGCCTGCCCCAGATGTGGTGGCAAGCCGTCCAGCCCGGCCGACAGCGACTTGGCCACAAACGGATACGCCAGCACCGCATAAGCCGCCAGCAGCAGCGGCAAACTGGCGGTCAGGCCCGGGTACAGCAACAACAGGCCAAACGCCACCGTCACCGGCGATACCACAAAGGGCAAAAACGCCGCTGCCCGCCAGACCACCGAAGCCTGCGCCGCCAAGGCGTGCAACACACCCAGCAGTGTCGCCAAAGCCAGGGCCAGCGCCGAGAACTGCAGCGTGTTCTGCAAGGCCGCCCATGCCTCCTCATCAAATATGCCTGCAGCGCCCGTCCATAAAGCGCTAGCAGCTTTGATAAAGATAGCAACAATCGGCAGCGCACAGACCCCAAACAACACCCCCAGAGCCCCACCCAGGGCCAGCCACTGGGCCCCACCTTGCGGGCGTTGGCGCGCCACCGGTGCCGTACGCAGCGGGGCCGCCAGGCGCTTTTCCAGCGCGGCGTAGGCCAGCGCCACCCCGCCTGTCAGCAGCAACATCCACACTGCCAACACGCTGGCCTGGGCCAATTGCAGTTCATGCGCCACCAGCGTATAAATCTCGACTTCCACCGTGGCATAACGCTGCCCCCCCAACACCAGAGCCAGTCCAAAACCGGCAAAGCAGTACAAGAACACCAGGCACAGGCTGGCTACCAGCCAGGGCGCAATGGCCGGCCACTCCACCCGCCAAAAAGCGCGCCAGGGGCTAGCCCCCAATGAACGTGCCGCGGCCACCTGCCGGGCGTTGACCTGCCCCAGTGCATCCACGCCGGCGCGCACCACCAGGCACAGGTTGAAGAACAGGTTGCCATACAGCAACAGCCAGGGGGTGTCTTGCAGGTTGATGCCCAGCCAGCCGCTGATCAGCCCGTGCGGCCCCCACAGTGCCAGCACGCCCAGCGCTGCGGCCAGGGTGGGCACCACAAAAGGCAGCATCAGCAGCCTGAGCACCAGGCGGCGACCGGTAAATTCAAAACGCGCCAGCACCCAGGCCAGCGGCAAACCCAGCAGCAGCGCCAGCCCACAGGTGATAGCGGCCTGCGCCAGCGACCACAACACACGCCAGCGCAAGTAGCTGTCTTGCCACGGCCGGCTCCAGGAGGATGCCTCAACCGGCTGTAGTTGGCCCGAAAACCCTTCCAGCATCAGTCGTGCCAGCGGGGCCAACAGCAGCAAACCCAGCGCCAGGGCCGGCAACACGGCCAGCAGCAGGCCGTGCCAACCGGCTGGCACCCTGATCGTTGGCAAAACGTGCAGCTTCAAGGGCAGTTCAGGTCAACGGGGGGCAGCATTGCGGTATCAGCCCGTGGTTGAACTCACTTCAGCACCACCTGGGTCCAGCGCGCCACCCAGCCGGCACCCTTGTCAGCCAGGGTCTGGGCCGGCAGGCTGTCAACGCTGGCGGGCTCAGTGGCGTGGCGCATCACCTCAGCACGCGGCGTATTGGTTTGCACCGGGTACATCCACATGCTGGTTTGCAGCGCTTCCTGGACCGGGCCTGAACGCAAAAAGTCAACGAATTTCAAGGCCGCCGCACGCTGTGTGCCGCCCCGGACCAGCGCCACGCCCTCGATCTGGCGAAACACACCCCCCTTGAGATTCAGGCTGGCAGTGGGTGGCTCGGTCAGTTTTTCCTTGCTGTAAAACACCTCGGCCGCCGGGCTGGTGGCATAACTTACCACCAGGGGGTGGCTGCCCTTGTTGCGGCTGAATTCGGTGTAGTAGGCCTCGCTCCAGCCCTTGACCACCTTCAGGCCGTTGGCGCGCATCTGAGCCCACCATGCAAAGGCAGGCTCCTCTCCCAACCCAGCAATCGTGGCCAACAAAAAGGCGTAGCCGGGGCTGCTGGTTGCCGGGTTGGGCAGCACCAGCCAGCCCTTGTAGGCGGGCTGGGTCAGGTCTTGCAGGGTGTTCGGCAACGGCACGCCGGTTTTGGTCACGGCGGCCTTGTCATAGTTGAGGTTGACAAAACCGTAGTCCACGGCAGCCACCCCGGTACCCAATTGCAGCTCAGGCGGGTCCTGCTGCGCCAGCGCCGCGCCGTCAAGCACGCCAGCGCCAAGCGCCTTGCTGACCTGGGTATTGTCAATGCCGTACACCACATCAGCCACGGGTCTCGCCCTGGTCAAAATCAGCTTGTTGAGCATTTCACCAGCATCGCCGCCTTTGATCACCACCAGTTTGATGCCCGCCTGCGCCTCAAACTTGGCCAGCAGCGCCTTGGGCAATGAAAAGGAACTGTGCACCATGACGCGCAGTTCATCCGCAGCGCGCGCCAGACCAGATACAGACAAGGTCACCAACGCGGCGGTGGACAGGAGAAATAGACGAGTGTTCATGACAGCCCTTTTTAATGCGCCAGCCAAAAAGCGCGGGCTCGGGACCCAACCGGCAAGCGGCAAACCCCCAAAGCTTCACGCTCCCTACGCTGGCATGATCCAGATCAGGTGAGTGGGGTATCTCTCAGCCTGCCTTGCAGCAGACACCCCCGGTGAGAGGCGCATTGTAATGTGGCAAGCGCTGGCGATGTGCGCGGCCGGTCATCAACCTGTTGTCATTTGATTTTTAAATCATTCGTGCGGTAAAGACAGGCACAAATTGGCCTGCCGGGGGACCAACATCTCCCAGAACCGGTGCCTCACTTCATCACTTGCCGGGCGCTGGCTGGGTACCTGTTCCCGGTCGATCCAGCTTGCCATGAATTCTGCCTGGTCACCCCGACTCAGATTGCCACCCAGAGCTTGGGCAAGCCACCGAGCGTGCGAAAAATTCTTGACAAGGCACCATTGCGCACCAACCGGGTGGCGTGTTCCATGTCCGGTGCCAGAAATCGGTCCTGATCGATGGCCGAAATGGGTTGGCGCAACATGGCATGTGCCTGCTCCAGCGCGTGGGAGCTTTTCAAGGGCCGCAAAAACTCAATGCCCTGTGCCGCCGCCAGCAGCTCAATGCCCAGAATATGGGCGGTGTTGCTGATCATGGCCTGCAGGCGTCGTGCGGCAAAGGTGGGTGAGGCCACCGAGCCACTGTCAAGATGGTCGCGACCAATCACGATCGGGCCTTTGAGCTCGCCGTTTTTCACCATATCGTTGAACGCCAGACCGGCCAGATGCCGCTGGCCCAGCCCAATCCAGAAAATGCGCGCGGGCAGGCCCTGAATGGCAATGCGCTGTTGCGCCATGTCGAGCCAGCGGTGCAGGCCAGCGTGGTGTGGAAAGAGCGCTTTCATCCTGGCATCCGTCTTGCGAATGTCTTCGGGGTCGCCACTCAGCGCGACCCAGCGAAACGGCCCGATGCCACGGCAAAACAGTGGGCGCACATAGGCGGGAACAAAACCCGGGTAGTCAAACCGTCCGGGTTTTCAGCCACCTCAGGGTCGAGGTTGTTTTGCAGCATTCGGTAGGCTGCCTCGATGAGCCAGTTGGCGCAGGTCAAGGTGCTGCCACGCGGTGTGCACATCGGTCGGGCGGAACTGTGGGGCAAAGGGTGTCGGAGAAGTCTGGGTCATGAGGGCACTCGTTGATCGTGGTGGTCAATTACGGGTTTGTCTGGATAGACTAGTTGTCTATACAACTAGTACAATAGCGGGAAAACCCTGATTCACACCCCATGACCACAAAAATCACCTCAGGCACGCAAGCAGGCCCGCTGCCGGCTTACGAGCAGGTCAAGGCCTTTGTGAAAGTACAAATCACCAGCGGCACCTGGCGACCGGGTGATGCAGTGCCAAGCGAATCGGCGCTGCAACAGCAGTTTGGCGTAAGCCGCATGACGGTGAACCGCGCCGTCAAAGAGCTGGCCGTAGAAGGCCTGGTGACGCGGGTGCGTGGCTCGGGCACGGTGGTGGCCCAGTTGCACCGGATCTCCAGCACGCTGGCGGTGCGCGATATTCACGATGAAGTGACCGAGCGCGGGCATCTGCACAGCACCCGCGTGCTAACGCAGCACACCACTGCTGCCGAGGCCGCACTGGCGCAGGCGTTTGGCCTGGCACCGGGTGCTGAGCTGTTTCACTCGGTGCTGGTGCACCTTGAGGACGGCGTACCGATCCAGTGGGAAGACCGCCATGTCAACCCGGCTGCCGCACCCCACTATTTCGACGCCGATTTCACCCGCACCACGCCCACGCGCTACCTGCTGGCGCACGCCCCGCTGACCGAAGCCAGCTACCGCATCGAAGCCTGTCTGCCCAGCCCACAAGAGGCCAGCGGCTTGAACATCCTGCGCCGCGAGGCCTGCCTGGTCATGACCCGTTGCACCATCAGCGGCCCCCATGTAGCCAGCATCGCCCGCCTGGTTTACCCCGGCGCCCGCTACAGTTTTACCGGAAAGTTTGCCCTATGAGCTGGAGCATCGTTAACCTGAACCATGTTCAGCCAAGCCCCTGGCGCAATGGCGGCGGCGTCACGCGTGAACTGGTCACCTGGCCGAATGCCGAGCACTGGGTATGGCGTATGTCGGTGGCCGAGATCACCCAGAACGGGCCTTTTTCGCGGTTTGAGGGTGTGCAGCGCTGGTTTGCCGTGCTCAGCGGGACCGGCGTGCGCCTGACGCTGGGTCAGCACACCCATGACCTCAGCCCACAAAGCGCACCCCTGTGTTTTGATGGCGAA
>JAIFMA010000182.1 GCA_020048795.1 Rhodoferax sp. | reverse complement strand
AACGCTTTGGTCTTCATGTTTGATACCTTTTCAACAATCAAAAGCCTAGCATAACGTGATACCGTTGTGCCAGTTGCACCAGCAAGGTGGCAGGTATCCTCACGAAAAGTAGGCAGACAGCCCAACAAGATGGCTTGATTTTCCCTGACTCACCCTAAAATCCGCTCTGTACCGTTCACCAAACCTTCAGGAGTAACTCGATGTCCGACCACATTCAGTCCATTGACCGCGACTTCGGCTATGGCTATGCGACACAACAGCGCAATAAGGTTCTGCGCAACACTTACTGGCTACTGGCGCTCAGCTTGGTACCAACAGTTTTGGGTGCCTGGCTGGGTGTGGTCACCGGCATCACCCAGTCCCTGGGCGGTGGCTTGGGCCTGGCAGTATTTCTGGGTGGGGCTTTTGGCTTCATGTATGCCATTGAAAAGACCAAGAACTCTGCGGCAGGCGTGCCAGTGCTGCTTGGCTTTACCTTTTTCATGGGCTTGATGCTGTCACGCATGATCGCTGCCGTGCTGGGGTTCAAGAACGGCCCCGAACTGATCATGACCGCCTTTGGTGGCACCGCCGGTGTGTTCTTTGTCATGGCCAGCCTGTCCAGCGTCATCAAGCGCGACCTCTCGGGCATGAGCAAGTGGTTGTTTGTCGGCGCGCTGGCCATCATGGTCGGCGGCATCATCAACGTGTTTGTGGGTTCCACCGCTGGCATGATGGCAATTTCGGTGGCGGCCATCGGTGTCTTCAGTGCCTACATGCTGTACGACCTGAAACAGATCGTTGACGGCGGTGAAACCAATTACATCAGTGCTACGCTGGCCTTGTACCTTGACATCATCAATGTATTCCAAAGTCTGTTGGCCTTGCTGGGTATTTTTGGAGGCGAACGTGACTGATGGCCCTGTCGGGGCTGAAACCAGATAAAGGGCCGCTCAAGGCCCTTTTTTCTCGCTTATGCGGGACTCCAATGCTGGTCGAATCAGGCTCACCATCCCTCCTCTAGCCCTTGCACACCTATTTGACTTATGTCCAGACGCTTGCTGATCGTTGTTGCAGCCATGCTGTTGTCAGCGTGTGACCTGCTAGGCTTGGGCCCTGACCCCAGAATTGCCCAGCGCGAGGCCGATGCCAAGGCAGTGGGCGGCGCGTGCCGTCACGGCCTGCGCAGCATTGAGGACTGCTACACCCTCAACAAAGGTGTCAACAAGGCATCCATTTATGCAGGCTGGCGTGAAATGGACGAATACATGCGTGAAAACAAGCTCGAGGGATTACGGGCTGAAATACCGCTGCCAGTCGCCGCACCGCCACCACAACCGGCCGAAGAAGTCATTGAAGACAGCAAGGCCAAGCCAAAAGCCAAAGCGCCAGCACACTGAAACCAGCGCAGCGGCCCTGGTCTGACATCAAGGCTTGGTGGTCACCCCTGAAGATCAAACACCGCCATGCTTTCAACATGTGCCGTATGAGGAAACATGTTGATCACACCGGCCGCCAAGCACCGATAACCCGCCTGGTGCACCAGCACCCCGGCATCGCGCGCCAAAGTTGCTGGATTGCAACTCACATAGACGATGCGTTGGGGTGCTAGCCAGCTTTCAGCACCCAAGGTTGGTGGACCTTCCAAGGCCCCCAAGCGCTGCTGATGCAGGTCTGCCAGAGAACGCACCAACGCAAAAGCTCCTTCGCGCGGTGGATCCACCAACCATTTGTCAGCAATACCATCACCGACCAGCATCTCAGGGGTCATTTCAAACAGATTTCTTGCAACAAATGTTGTAGCGCACAGCGCACGCCCAGCAAGCGCTGTAGCACTATTTTGTTGGAAATTTTGACGGGAACGGGCGACCAGCACTTCGCTGCCCTCCACCCCCAGCACCTGACGCGCCCGGGTGGCAATAGGAAGGGTGAAATTACCCAGCCCACAAAACCAGTCAATCACCCGCTCATTCTTGCGGACATCCAACAAACGAAGCCCCCGCGACACCAGCACACGGTTGATCTGGGGGTTGACCTGCGTGAAATCAGTCGGTTTAAACGGCATGTTCAAGCCGAACTCAGGCAGCGCATAGCTCAGTTGCTTGGTTGGGGCATCCAGTAGCTGCACGGTTTCCGGCCCTTTGGGCTGGAGCCACCACTGCACGCCGGGGTTGTCATGGGCAAACTCGCGCAGCCGAATCAGGTCTTGATCACTCAGGGGTTCCAGATGGCGCAACACCAGCGCGGTCACCTCATCGCCACAAGCCAATTCGATCTGCGGGCAGGTTTCAACCGCATCCATCGACAAAATGAGCGTCCGCAACGGCATCAGCATGGCGCTCACGTGGGGCGGCAACACCGGGCAAATGCCCATATCGGCCACATAGCGGCTCTTGCGTTCATGAAAACCAACCAGCACGGTGCCCTTTTTCCGTACAAAACGAACCGACAAACGCGCGCGGTGCCGATAGCCCCAGGCCGGCCCTTCAATCGGACGCAGAATCTGTTCAGCCCGCACTTTACCCAGATGCCACAAATTGTCCTCAAGCGTGCGTTGCTTGACCGCCACCTGGGCAGCGATGTGCAAATGCTGCATCTTGCAGCCACCACAGGCTCCGGTGTGCAAGCCAAAGTGCGGACAAAACGGATCAACCCGTTGCGACGACTCGACGTGGATGGCGCTCAGCGTGCCCTGTTCCCAGTTATTTTTTTGGCGGTGAATCGTGGCGCTGACCTGCTCAAAGGGCAGCGCACCTTCAATAAATACTACTTTGCCATCGGCTTTGTGCGCCACACCCTGGGCATCGAGATCCAGCGATTCAACCAGCAGCCAGTCAGCAGGAATTGCGCCATTGACCGGCGGATCGATTGTTTCCATGATTCGAGTCTCGTGATTTCACCCCCGGGTCTTTCGACACGGTCGGGTCGCCCGGCGGGCAAACTAGCGTGTCGGCAGGTATTTGACCGGATCCACCGGCTTGCCCTGGCGCCGCACCTCAAAATGCAGTTTCACCCGGTCTGCATCGCTGTTGCCCATTTCAGCGATTTTCTGCCCCTTGAGCACCGCTTGATCCTCTTTGACCAGCAACGTTTGGTTGTGGGCGTAAGCGGTCAGGTAAACGTTGTCATGTTTAAGGATGATCAGATTACCGTAGCCACGCAAACCGGCACCGACATACACAACCCTTCCATCAGCTGCTGCCAGCACCGGCTCACCCACGGTGCCGCCAATGTCAAGACCCTTGTTTTTCACTTCGTCAAAACCTGCCAGAACAACCCCCCCAGCTGGCCATGCCCAGTTGATCTCGGTGTCAACCGCCACAGGCCTGCTAGTCGGCGCAGAAACACTCGCGGCAGCTACCGGTGCCGCAGCCGAGCTTGCTGCCAACGTGGCAGCGCTGGCCGTCACACCAGGCTTGGCAATCGGCTTGACCACAATATCACTGGCACCGGGTGGTGCCACCCGCAGCACCTGCCCCACCTCAATGCGATTCGGGTTCTCGACATTACTCCAGCGCGCCACATCTTGCATCGACTGCCCGTTTTCCAGCGAAATGCGCAGCAGCGTGTCACCCGGCTTGACGGTGTAATAGCCGGCCTTGCCAGCGTTTTCAGCCCCTTGCGGCGGTTTCACCGGCGGCAAGTCAACCACCGCTGTGCCCGTGGCACCGGTTGCCGACGGTGAATTGGCCGGTCGGATGACCCGTTCTTCAACTGGCGCGTGATTCAAACTGCGCGAACTACAAGCAGCCAGCATCGACGCAGTCACTGCTGCACAGACCCAAAAACCAGGCCGACGATTCAAATAAAACATAGGTATCCCCATCAAGCAACCCCGGATTTTAAGGGGACGAAATGAACCGCCTCCATCACGGTCTGGCGCAGGCCCTGGGCAGTTTTTTCAAACACCACCAGCGCCTGGCTTCTGGACCCCGCCGCCGCGCCCGCCACAGGTGCTACCAGACGCGCACCGATCGCCAACTGATCAAGCCAGGCCTGTGGCACTGATTCACCGCCAGCCGCAGAAATGATGCCGGCGTAGGGTGCCCCTTTGGCATAACCGACCATGCCGTCGCCAAACAGCAGATGCACATTGGCCAGCCGCAAATGGCGCAGATTCACGCGTGCCCTGTCATGCAAACCACGCAGGCGCTCAATCGAATACACCTCGGTGCAAAGCTGGCTCAACACGGCAGCCTGGTAGCCGCAGCCGGTACCAATCTCAAGCACCCGTCCCAGACGACCGTCGCAGCCCTGGCGCAGCAGTTCCAGCATGCGCGACACCACTCCGGGTTTCGAGATGGTTTGCCCCAGGCCAATTGGCAAACTGGTGTCCTCGTAAGCCTGATTGACCAGCGCGGTATCAACAAAGCGATGCCGCTCCACACGGCCCATGGCGTCCAGCACCTGCGCATCAGAAATGCCCTGCTGCGCCAACTTGGCCACCATGTTTTGTCGAACCGCACTCGAATCCATGCCCAGACCCTGTGGCATGAGACGGTTCGGACCGATGGAAGGGGTTGTTCCCGGCACCAGCTTGGGCCTGCCCGGTGGGTTCGCTGGCGCAAGCCGGACCGGAAAGCCTGGGCGTTCCTTGGGCTTGGCTTGACCCGTGCCTGCCATCAGGTCCGACTCATACCGGTGGCCAGCCTGGACGCTGTCTGCGCCCAATAACCCAAATGGTCGTGGTCGGTCAGGTCAATTTTCAGGGGTGTCATGGCAATGTGACCCTGCGCCGTTGCATGGAAGTCAGTGCCTTCCGCGTCGTCTTTGGCGGCACCTGCCGCGCCAATCCAGTACATGGTCTCGCCACGCGGGCTTTGCTGGGTGATCACTGCTTCGGCCGCATGACGACGACCCAGACGGCATAACTTGATATGCCCCATTTGGTCCAGCGGCAAATTGGGAATGTTCACATTGAGCAGCCAGGCACTGCTGCCCACCAGGTTTTGCTCCGACATTTGCAGCACCAGTTCGCGCGCTTTGAGTGCTGCCGTCTCCAGATGGTGCCAGTTGCGCTCTACCTGCGAAAAAGCCATCGACGGAATTCCAAACAGATACCCCTCCATAGCCGCCCCCACGGTGCCCGAGTAAATCGTGTCATCACCCATGTTGGCACCATTGTTGATGCCAGACACCACCAGGTCCGGCCGGTAATCAAGCAAGCCGGTCAAGGCAATGTGCACACAATCAGCCGGTGTGCCATTGACAAACCGGAAACCGTTGTCGGCCCGGCGCACATACAGCGGCGAATGCAGGGTCAGCGCATTGGACTTGGCACTGTTGTTCTGCTCGGGAGCCACCACCTCAACCTCGGCGACATCCTTGAGCGCTTCATACAAGGCAACAATGCCCGGTGCCTGAAACCCGTCGTCATTGGAAATAAGAATTTTCATCATGGGACTCATTTTGACCGATTTTAGGCAGCGCGCCAGCCACACCACAGACCATTGGGACAGGCGTTTTTACGTCGAAGGTTGTCCACCAGTGCGCAGTGCACCGTGCAAAAAATTCAGCATCAGTGGCAAATGGTCTTGCAGGGCATCACTGGGGTCATGCCGCCCAGGCACTGCCAGCAACTCCACCCGACCCACCGCACCTGCCGCCT
>JAIFMA010000138.1 GCA_020048795.1 Rhodoferax sp. | reverse complement strand
GGGCTGCGCTGGGCCGAAGCGCGCATCAAAACCTTGCCACCTCATGGCGCGCTGGCGATC
Source organism: Rhodoferax sp. (assembly GCA_020048795.1). GTDB lineage: Bacteria > Pseudomonadota > Gammaproteobacteria > Burkholderiales > Burkholderiaceae_C > Rhodoferax. The sequence continues at coordinate 6,063 of JAIFMA010000138.1, read as the reverse complement.
TTTTTGCTGCCCACGCTGCTGCTGTTGCCAGTAAAGTTGCTGGCACTGTGGCTGATCGGGCAGGGCCAGGTCATGCTGGGCACGCTGGTGATCGTCGCTGCCAAACTGGCCGGCACCGCCATCGTGGCACGCCTTTTCAGCCTGACCAAAGACACGCTGCTGCAGCTGACCTGGTTTGCCCGGCTCTACCTGGGCTGGACGGGCTGGAAAGATGCCTTGCTGGCCCAGGTGCGCACCTCGTGGCCTTGGCGACTGGGCCGCTTGCTGAAACACCGGCTGCGCCAACGGCTGCAAAAGCTCCGGAAAATGCTACATAGTAAATAGCGCGTTGCCCATATTAAATAAGGGCTAGAGGCCAATTTCATGTAAAAACTGTGAGCACGCCGGTGTACCCGTAAAGATGCTTGTGGGCGATCTCGCCACTGGCAAAAAACCCAACCAGTGGCAGGGTCACGACAAAGGCGACAAAGGGAGTTCGCTGACTTTCGTGCTCTTGGTCATCGGCGACTCCTTGCTCCAATGTCTTGGTCAGCGCCTTGACCTTGCGAATGTCCCCAGCCTGGCTCTTCTTGGAGCCACCGGCCAGCAGAACGATCACCTCTGAACCTTGCTGTACAAAGTACACGCGCCGCCACGACAGCCTTCACCTTCGCGTCTGGCAACGCATCCAGGTCAGCCGAAAACCGGTGGATTCATGCCCGTTGAACACCCAGCGCAAACTCCCGCCACCCCAGCACCTCACAGCCTTGCCTCGCATAGTGGCCCGTGCCACCAAAAATGATGTGCGGTGTCAACGTGGGCGTGTCTGCCAGACCAGCCCATTTGCTCACCGCCTGCGGCCAATCAGATGCGAAGGTGCTGCCTGATTTGATCTCGATGGCTTGCAAACCTTGTGGTGTTTCAAACACCACATCCACCTCGTGGCCCACGTTGTCACGCCAGAAAAACAGCTCAGCCCCCTGCCCAGCGTTAAAGCGCTGCTTGACCAGTTCAGACAGCGCCCAGGTTTCAAACAAGGCCCCGCGCGCGGCATGGGTCTCGATGCTGGTGGCATCGCGAATGCCCAGCAGCCAGGCCATCAATGCAACATCCAGAAAATACAGCTTGGGGGTCTTGACCAGTCGTTTGCCAAAGTTGCGGTGGTAAGGCGGCAGGCGCATCACCAGGTAGCTGGTTTCCAGCACGGACAACCATTTGGCCGCCGTGACCGCAGCAATGCCGCAGTCTGCCCCCAGCGCAGCCAGGTTAAGCAGTTGCCCTGAGCGGGCCGCGCACATGCGCACAAAGCGATGAAACTGGCTCAGGTCTTGCACTGCCAGAAGTTGGCGAACATCGCGTTCCAGGTAGGTCGTCACATAGTTGGGAAACCAGTCAGTCGGTGCCAGCGTGCGGTCATAAAGTGCCGGGTAACCGCCTTTAAAAAGCAGAGCGTCCAATGAAATGGGTAGAAGCTCCTGTCCGAGTTCAGCGCCTGACAACGGCAACAGTTCAACCCGCCCCATACGCCCCGCCAGACTTTGCGTGATGCCCGCCAGCAAGTCAAACTGGGCCGAGCCCGTCAAAACAAAGTCCCCCATCACCGCCCGCTCATCGACCAGTTGCTGCAGCCATGACAACAGCGCGGGGCAGCGTTGCACCTCATCCAGGATGGCCCCATCGGTGAATCGCGCCAGAAAGCGCTGCGGGTCAGTCAGCGCAAATTCGCGTTCCTGCGGATTTTCCAGCGACACGTACGGCTTGGCCGCAAACATGGCGCGCGCCAATGTGGTTTTGCCGGACTGGCGCGGCCCGGTGATGGCCAACACCGGGAACCCCTGCGCCAGCCGTTGCAGGGTTGAAGTGGCTTGTCGAGGGATCATTTCTTACAATTCGAAGTTTTATACTTGTAATTGTAAGGAGCCTTTTTTTCAAATGCTGCATTGACAGCGCATATATAAAAATTAGCGCGCTAGCCCTTTATTTTTAAGGGGTAAACGCTATAACAAAAGCAGCAAGGTGACAACGGTTGAAGATTGGCGCGGCCGGTGACATGCTGCCACCGGCCAGGTAAAAGGTCATTGGCAAATTGACCGGTGGGCTGGCCGCCATGGCCAAGATGCGCAAGGTCACTGTGGTGCGCGGCTACGGCGCGTTTGTCGGCGCCAACCATGTCGAGGTTGAAAAAACCACTGGCACCGCGCAAGACAAGACCGGCACCAAAAAAAACCATTGCCTTCAAAAAGGCCATCATCGCCGCCGGCAGCCAGGCCGTGCGCCTGCCCTTCATGCCCGAAGACCAGCGTGTGGTGGACAGCACTGGTGCCTTGGCACTGAAAGAAGTGCCCAAACGCATGCTGATTCTGAGTGGCGGCATCATTGGCCTGGAAATGGGCACGGCTTTCCGATGGACGTTACGCGGATTGAGGGCTGTTCCAAGGTGCGATACTTGGCCTCATGTGGTTGAATTTCTTACACCTCCCGTTGATCAACTCTCCGGTTGTAACCGTTATTGCACGATAAAGCCGCTCACCAGCAGTGGCTTCCTGGAGATTTGTCGTCATGAAAACTTTGTCCCCTGTTTTCTTTGCTCTTTATTGCACATTCGCCACCCTCCTGACTGGCAATGCTTTCGCTCAGCCCATCACATTGGCCCAATGGCAAACCGAACTCATCGCTCCCTGGATCGTTACGCTGGAGGGGGACGAGAGGTTACGAACGCTGAAGATTAGCGCAGCGACACCAAGACCCGATGGTTCCCTTCTCCTTGATGCCACCTACGGGTGGACGGTTGGTGGAAAACAAGAAGCGATCAAAGCTTCCGCAAGCCAGAGCGATGGTCAGAGCTCAATGCAATTCGTAACGCCTGCCGACGGTAAAGCTGTAGTCACTCTGAAATCTGGCGAAGGATTTGAAGGGACATATTCGCTTAAGGACAGCACCAAAACTATAACAATGCGTAGAGTCACTGAAGAGGAGTTGAAGCTCAAAGAGGCAGCGATTTCAGCGGCTGCCAAGACTGTGTTGAGCATGAAGGCACCCAGCCTTTTCTCTAGCAAAGACGAAACCAATGCGTTCTGGCTTCGTCGTTTGAATGCCGCTAATCAAATGCTCGATGTTGGCGCGGCAATCGAGGCTTTGCCACAAGTTGCTGACTCGGAGAACGACCTAGTTAAACGACTCAAGGTTTACGAGGACACCGCCAGAATTTTTTTGAGGGTGAATAACGTCAATGATCAGTTGCGTATTCTGGAATTAATTCTTGGTGACGACAAATTGATGCCAGGTGCCCGGGCATTAATTGCCACCAGTCTGGCGCGTAGCTGGTCGTTGTCCAATGACACGTTTCGGGCTTCCCGCATATTGAACACTGCCAAAAATTTGGCCAGCAAGACGAGTAAGGATGAGAGTTCTTCTCTGGTTCAATCTATTCCGCTGGAGATCGCTTCAACTGAACTAGCAATTCTGTCGAGAAGCGGGCAGGTAATAAAAGCTGCCACCCAGTCTGTGGTTGTGGATTCAATCTACTGGAACCTTTATTTGAATGCAGTCACGTCGGATGCCAAAGCATCCACTCTTGGCAAATGGGCAAATAACAGTTGGGACCACGTTAATAATTCGATTCGGGTTAACCGCGCGGCACAAGCTTTAATTTTTGCCCAGGAAGTTAATCGCGTTATCGAAGACAAAAAAATTGAGTGGTTCTATCGTTCAATAGCAAAAGCTGCGCTGGGGTCGGCGTTGGCAGCGAATGGGCTGTATGGCCAAGCACTTGAAGCAACCGAACTCGCCATCAAAATCTGTGAATCATCCAGAGCGCTACTTACGGACAACAATTGCAACTTGGCCCGATTGAAACGGGCGCAAATTTTGATTGTGCTAAATCGCGCTGAAGAGAGTGGGCCAGACATCAGTCATATCTTGCAGGCACGTTCTCAAAGTCAGGTTATTGTGGGTAATTTCAGTGAGGAAGAACTCATGATGCTCGCGGCCATGGCTCGTGGCGACTGGGTGGCCGCACAGGCATCGGCAACCAAAAGCTTTGACTCTAATTTTAGATATTGGGGATCGGAGCACGCCTGGACCAAGCACAGTGCCGCCGCGCTCATGCTGACCCGTCTGCGTGATCCAGCTTACGTGTTGAACAAAGTAACTGCGGAACGGTTTTTGTCGACGTACCTGTTTACTGCAGCTGCGAATGGTGACTCGGGCCAGCGTGGCACGGTCTATGACATGATCGCCATTGAGGAGGTGCTGAAGCGCATCATTGAGGGAAATGGCAAGCTGGGAGCAGACGATGCGTCCGACCTTGCCTTTGCGGTGAGCGAATATTTGCGCAGCGGTGTTTCCCAGACAGCCCTGTATGACGGCGCTGCGAAACTGGCCGCAACTTCCCCGGACTTGCGTGCGCTCATCGATAAGGAGCAGGCGCTCCGAGCCACATTGGGCAGCCGACGCAGTAACGCGGCGCGGGCTTATTCCCAGACCGAACGCATGACGAGCCAAAATGCCGACGAATTGATCATCAAGCGCCAACAAGATGCGCTCAACGAAGCGCAGAAGTTGCTGGCGATTGAGGATGAAGGATTACAAGAGCTCCGCAGGGAAATTGCTCGGCGTTTCCCCGTCTATCAGGAACTGGTCAATCCACGTATTCCAACGGCCAAGGAGCTTGCAGCCAAATTGAGGCCTGGCGAAGCCTATATGTCCATGTACAGCGGGTACGGTATCGGTGCGGTTTTCGTCGTTACGCCGGATGGTCGGCTAAACATGCGCAAGGTGCTCACCACCCGCGAAGCCACATTGGCGATGGTCAAATTAATGCGCGCATCCTTTGATGCCGCAGAAGTTCCGAGCGTTGCGGGGCAATGGTCAGGGTTTGATATTCAGGCGGCGGCTGGTTTGTATCAAACCTGGTTTGGACCCGCAACACAGGATCTTGACAATATAAAGGTGATTCATCTGGCCCCCGGTGGTGGTTTGTCCAGTGTTCCTTGGGCCGCGACCCTGCGGAATGTCCCAACCTCTCTCGCTGCGGCGGATTGGACGGGGATGAGCCAGGTCATTGCCATCACGCCCGGAGCTTCTTCTGTGGTGCTCAATCGAACGATTGAAGGCAAAAAGGCCAACAAGCCCTTTATCGCGTTTGCCAATCCACAGTTTTCCAAGGCTTCTGCTGTGCATCTGCCCGTGCAGAAGCTGGCTTCTAGAGGCCGCGCGCTTCGCGCAGGCGACAATGCATTTGACTACGCAAAAGTCAGCCCGTTGCCGGAAACGCTTGATGAGGCAAATGCCGCCGCCAGATCGCTGGGTGCAAACCCGGCCGAGGATGTGATCTCTGGTGCTGCTGCAACTCGTAGTCGCGTGCTTTCGGAAAAACTGGATGATCGGCGTATGGTGGCCTTTGCCACTCATGGTGTGTTACCCGGAGAAATTCCTCGTTTGACCAAACCGGCATTGGCGATGGCCTATGAAGGCGCCGGGGCCACTGATTCACTTCTCACCACAGACGACATCATCACCCTGCGTCTCAATTCCGAATGGGTACTGTTGTCCGCTTGCAATACGGGTTTGACGGAATCGGGTGGAGGCGAATCGATTTCAGGCATGGCCCGCGCTTTTTTTGCTGCGGGAGCAAAATCTGTGCTGGCCACACAATGGGCCGTTGAATCTGAATCAGCCAAGCAGTTGGTGGTGAATTCCCTGGTAGCCTACGGAAATGCCGATGGATTAATCGGAAAAGCGCAGGCACTCGCTCAGGCACAACGCGATATGGCATCCGGAAAAAACGGACCCTTGTATCAGCATCCGTTTTTCTGGGCAGCTTATTTTGTGATGGGGGAGCCACACAGATAGCAAAGCCACATACCAAGTGTGACTACAGCTTGAGCACTACTGTTTGATATACCGTCTGAGCCCACAAAGATTCACGCATTGTCCCCGTGTAGCGGCATCTTCAGTCGCACTGGCCCTGAAAGAAGTGCCCAAACGCATGCTAACCGGACTTTAACAACCACCTAAAAATACCGTTAAGAATCAATATCTTAGAGCGTACTAGTTTTTGGAAGTTGGGTGTTTTTGAAATTT
>JAIFMA010000085.1 GCA_020048795.1 Rhodoferax sp. | reverse complement strand
CGGCACCTTGAGGACAGGCTGAGCCACCGGTGCCGGCGCAGACATCAACCTCGCGGGCAGCACCGAGGCGGAAACAGGCCATACCGGCTTGCCAGGTGGCAATGATGTAGCCGATGCCACGGGCAAGGGCGACGCGGCAACTGAGGGCATGCTGGACGGCAACCCAGGTTGCACCGGGGGCAATATGAGTGCTGCAACCGACAACGGTGTGACGGGTGGTTCTGTCACTGCCGCAAGCAACCAGTGCCAAACCGCCCATCCTGCCAAGGCCAGCAACAAACTTGCAAGCCCGCCGAGCAAGACGCGCCGTACCGTGGGCGTGGCGCTCGCAGCCGCCCTGCCCAACCCCACAGCGATGGTGCCGCCTGTCAATTGATCCTTGCCCGTGTCAGGCTGCTTGAGTCGGGTGACTGGTAAGGGCGCGGGTTGCCGACTGTCAAGGTCTCGCAACATCTTGTTGATGACACTCATGTGGCCCGCCCCGGTGGCAATATCCAGCGTGGTGTCAGATGTCCAAGCCAAAGCCGCCATCCCGACTTAACCGCCTGAACACCAGGGGTGTCCAGGCCCGCCAGGTTCACATGATCAGCCGTGACCCGATGTGTGTCTTCGCCAAAAGCCAGCATCAGACACTTGTGGGCCAGCACATTGACCAAGCGGGGCACGCCACCGCTCAGTCGCGCCATGGCCTTGGCCGCCGCCATCTCAAAAACATGGATATCGGTGGCCTCATCAAGTGCTGCGGTGGCCAGACGGTGCGCCAAATAAGGCGCCACCTGCGTCACGCGCATTGGCCCCAGGTATTCGCTGAAGGTAATGCGCTGCAGCAGTTGACGAATCTCCGGCGCTGCCAGCTTGGCATCCAACTCAGGCTGCCCCAACAACACCAGTTGCAACAGTTTTTGCTTTTCAGTTTCCAGATTGGACAACAACCGCAAGCTCTCCACGGTACGCAGCGGAATGGCCTGCGCTTCGTCAATACACACCACCACCCGGCGCCCCTGCTGGGCGTGGCGGAACAGGCAACTGGCCAGCAAGGTCATGAGTTGGTGCCGACTCGAGCGCCAATGCCCTGAGGTATCGCGTCGCCTGGCCGGGGCCGGATCAACCCCCAACTCATCGAGCAACGCCATCAGCAAATCATCCGGGCCCATGTCCGGATTCGGAATATAGGCTGTCACACATTCACTTTGCAGGGTTTTAAGCAATTGGCGACATAACACGGTCTTACCGCAACCGACCTCACCAACAATCTTCAAAAAGCCTTCACCACTGCGTAAGGCGACCAGCAAGGTGTTCAGAGCTGCCTGCGCACTTTCATGGGGATAGAAAAACGCGCTGTCTGGCGTGATCGAGAACGGCGCTTCGCGCAGCGCGAAATGGCGCAGGTACATGGCTACTGTGCATCAGCCGGCGGCGGACTGCTGATTTGCCCATCAAGGCGGATGACGCGGGCACGGGCGGCATCCATATCATCCAGCGCGGCACGAGCCCGGCTATTCTGGGCATCCCAGTCTTGTTGGGTACGAATAATGGTCGGCCTGATCAGCACCACAACCTCCTTTTTTCGCCCGGTATTGGCACGGTTTCCCAAGATCGACGAAAACATCGAGTCGCTGGAACCTGGCAGCCCCGAAGAGGTGCGGTTGGACTCGATCTGCATCAGCCCGCCGATGGCAACAATCTTGCCGTCCTGAATGCGCACCAGCGTGTCGGACTCGTTCACATTGCTGGAGGCCATGGGAAACCGGTAGTTGCCAATGGAGCCCAGATCAATCTGCTTGGTTTTTTCGCTAACCGTAATGACCGAGGGATGCACATGCAAGTTGATGTTGTTGCCCTCATCAATTTGGGGGGTAACATCCAGCGAAATGCCCGAAAAAAACGAGGTCAGGGTAATTTCCGGCAGCGTGGTTGTGGCAGCAGTGGTGCTTGACCCGGCAGTGTTCGATCCGCCCTTCACACCGGTGACAAAAAATTCATCCGTTCCGACCTTCAGCACGGCCTTTTGATTGTTCAGCGTGGCAATACGCGGGCTCGACAAGATCTGCACATCGCCACGGGTTTCCAAAAAGCCCAGCACAGCCTGAAAACCCTCAGCGGCAAAGGCAAGACCAAACAAACCGCTGCCAGCGGCTGGCAAGCTGACCCCATCGGCCAGCAGAGCCGTGGCACCCGACACAAAACCTGGCAGATTGGACTGCACCCCACTGAGCAAGGCATTGGTTTCCGGGTTGCCACCCATCACCCCGATCGCACTGGTGGATTTTCCGCTGTTCTTCAGCGCCGACCAGTCAATGCCACTTTGGAAACCGTCACGCAACTCAACCTGGACAATCTTGGCCTCCAGCATGACCTGACGCTCCACGGCACCTTGCGCCGCTTTCAGAAAGCTGTCGACCTGGCGCAACTCATCGGGCATGGCGCGCACCGCCATGATGCCGGCCTGCGGGCTGGCGATCACGCTACGACCCTCGCCATTGCCCACTAAACCCTTCACAGCACCACTGAGCTCGGTCCAGAAATCGGTTTTTGAGCTGGTGGATACCCGGCTGCCTTCCAATGGTGACGCGCCGGTGCTGCTACTGCTGCCCGTGCTGCTACTGGTACCCGAGTTCGAAGACTGCATATTGCCACCGGACGACACGCGCAGTTCACTGGTGCCATTGCGCTGCGACTGGGGGTAGTTGACCGTAAAAATGCGGGTTTGCAGGCTGGGCGCATACACCGTGATACGCCGACCGTCGATCTTGAAGTCATAACCATAAACATCGCGTATCGCCTCCAGTGCCTCGGGCACCGTGACACCGCGCAAAGTGACGGACAGGGTGCCCGACACATTGGGGTGCATCAGCATGCTGTAGCGGGTGTCGGCCACGATCGCCAGAAACACCTCCCTGGCCTGTGCGTTGTTCACCAGCAAGTCAATCTTGGGTTCGGCGGGCAAAGCCACCGCGGGTGGTGCCGGCTCAGCCAGCGCATCGGTAATACGCGCTGGCACCTGCACCGTGGCTGGCGGGCTTGGCGGCATTGGAACTTCTGCCCGAATCGCCTCGCTGACACTGGGTGTGCGCAGAGGCCGGTCAGCGCTGCATCCGGCCAGCAGACTCACGCCACCCAGCCAGGCTGCGGCCAAACGGAAAACAGGCGACAAATCATTCATGGTGATGGCTATTCGGTTGATGGGCTAAGGCCTCAGGGTTGACGACCGGGTGAGGTTGTCGTGGCAGTTGGCTCCAAAGAAGTCCTGATTGTCGGTGCAGCCCGGCGATCAACACCAGCAAACACCGGCACCTTACGCAAAATGCCGTCTTCGCGCAGCCAGACCTCGGTCTCGGTGACGCGTTCAATTGTTAGCCGACCAATGTGCTGCCCCACGGCATACAAGCGCGTGCCCAAGACCAGATAAGGCACACCATCGCGCAACAAAACGCTCACACGGCCCGTTTCCAGCACGGTTGCTTCGGATGCTGAACCAGGTTCTGGCGAACTCACTACCGCAGGTGCAACCGTGGGGTCACGCAGGGCCTGTGCTTGCACGCCAGACCACAGCAGCAAAAACGCTGCGGCACAGACCAGTCGCCAGGCCAGCGGTGCCACTCGACCATGGCTCACGGCGCCACCTCCCCCAGCAAAAATAATTGAAGCGTCAGCTCCGGCTGGCTCTTGTCACTTTTCAGCCGCATCTCGCCCCAGCGCACCTGCGGCATGGCCGCCTCCAGCGCGCTAACATAACGCGTTAAATCCGGGTAAGAGCCTGTCACCGTCAAGGCCACACCCTGGCGTGTCATGCCCGCTGGCAACGCCCCAAGCCCGTTTCCGCCGGCACCGCCGAGGCTACCCGGCCCGGCCACCTCGGGTGGCAAGGCGGAGGTCTGCACCAGCGTCAACCCCTCGTGATGCCGTAACAAATGCACCAAGGCTTGCGCCAGCGGTGCTGATCCGCTCCTGTCGGGCAACAACTGCCGCACAGCCTGATTGGCCTGCTCCATTTGGTTAGCAATGAGCGCCAGCTCGGCGCGTGAAGTCTGGCCCGCAGAAGCCGGACCTGCGGTCGCTGCCAGGCTCAGACGCAAGCGTTGGAGTTCGGCCGACTGCTTTTCGATCCGCACTGACAACTGCTTGTAATGGGTCAAGGCGGGTGACAGCCACAAGGTGTCCACCAGCGCACCGAAGCATGCCAGCACCGACAAAAACAAAAAGATCCGCTCGCGCTGGCTCAGCCCATCAAGGCGCGCCATTTGAGCCTGCCATTGCCGCTTCATGGTTTGCCCCCGGCGACGACCTTGTCCAAGGTCTTGGCATCAGCCAGGCTACTTTGCAGCATGAACGACCAGACTGGCGGCATGACGGCAACCGGTGCGCTGGCGACCGCGGCCGCCGCGGCACTGGCAGGTGGCTTGACCCCAGACACGGCTGCACCACCAGCGACCGGATTCACCACGCTTTCAGGTTTGACACTTTCCACCTTGATGGTGCTCAGGGCCTGACCACGCAGCAGCGGGCTCGAGGCCAATTGGTTAACCCAATCGTTCAGTGCCGCAGGCTCCAGGGTGTAGCCACCCACCTCCAACCGCCGTTCATCGGCTTTGATGGCGGTGATCCAGGCCACCGACGGAATGCTCTGGGCGACCAATTGCAAACGGGCAGCGTGGCCATAGCCGGGCTGAACCAGGCCCTGCGACAAAGCCGCCAACACCTTTTCACGCTGTTGCAGCGCGGCGCGACTGGCCTTGACCTCTTGCGCCAGAGCCAGCTCGGCAGGTCCCGACGATTGCTTGCTTTGCTCAAGCGCCGTGCGCAGCCCCTCAAGCTCTTTAGACTGCGCTGCCAGAATGGCTGTCAGACTGGCACCCGCCTGGTTGAGATTGGAAACCCAGACCGCGCTCAGGGCAGCCCCCACCAGCAGCAAAACAGCCAGCGCCTGCGCCAGGGTTTGCGCGGCGAAACGGCTCTTTTGCTTTCGCAGAACCGGCAGGCAGAGGTTGACTTGTTGCGCCATGGGTAGGATTGACTTGCTTGATGGCTTACGAGGACTCGCCCTGCGTGCGCAACAAGATACCCAATAAGGGCAGGCACATCGCCTGATCTTGCGCCCTGGCTGCCTCAAAACCGGTGAACAGTGTGCTCACGTCCATCGCCGTCACCGATTGCCCAAGCTGCTGCGTCAGCCACTGCGCCAGCTCCAGACTGCGATCACCGGCGAACACCCGCAAACCGTTGAGCGGCAAGCTCGACCAGGTGCGGTCCCAAACATCCAGCGAGCGTTGAATCTCGACCACCAGGCGCTGCGACCTTTCGTCGTCAGCGCTTGTTCCACCCGAGGCCGCCAACGCCGGGGCTCGCGAATCAGAGTAATCCTGACCATAACTTGTCCCGACTCCGGCGTAATCAGGCACATATTCTTCAACTGGCGTGAAGCCGTCCACTGGCGCAACAACCTCAATGCTCTGACCCCAGGTGCCAGTTAAAAAACCCTCCGGCAAATCAAAGCGGCGGGTGTAAAACAGCTCCTCATTGGCGGCAATTGTCAGCACGGCCTGATGCGCATCGTCCAGAATCAGGGCGGCATTGGCCCGCGCCAGCGTCCCATCACCTTGTGTCAGGGCAGTTTGCAGGTTGCGTTG
>JAIFMA010000232.1 GCA_020048795.1 Rhodoferax sp. | reverse complement strand
ACCAGCGCGTCAGCGGTTTAGTTTAACTTGTTGATTTCAATAGAACTTTACCCAAATGCGGGGAGGAACTTCAGGCTAACGCTCAACGCCACCAATTTCAATTGTTACGACAGCCCGATGCTCAAGCGAGAAGTCTGCGGTGGCGACTTCGAGGCCCTGCTGGACCGCAGCCAGTTTGGCATGAACTACGGCGTTGATTGGGGTTTCCCGAAACACGTACGCCTGGACGTGCAGGTGGAAGCCGTGAAACAGTAATGGGCTGCCAAATCATCAGGAAAACAGGCTGGACCCCTTGTTAAACCTGCGCTGACAGCTATGTTTTAGATAGCCGTCAGCAGTCCCTGTTGACTCAGGGCGCGAACATTCTCTGCTGACCCATCAGGTTGCGCAGCCGATACTGGTCGTGATCAATGTCCTGTAGCCGGCGACGAATGTGTTTTTTTTCGTCGTCGCTGGCATTGGACTCCAGCTTCTTTTGCAAACGGTTGATTTCCTGGGTGTTGTCGTGAATTTGTTGCTGCGTGCGGTACACCTGCATGCCCGCATTCAGGTAGCGCGCAAACACTTCGTAGCCGGGCTGCCCGACACACACCTGCTCTTTGTTGCTGTGGCCCTCAAGCCCTTCGCGCCAGCCGTTCGCGGGCGTGCAAAATCGTTTGATGCCAACGTCCCAGCCCTGCCGGTAGGCCTGGGCATTGGGCCGCACACCAATCTTGCCGCAGTCCTCGGTGTAGGCAACGATACGTCGCTCCTGTTCACCACGGGCACCATCGTTGAAACCCACCCGACCCCAGTCGGCCACCTTGCATTCGGATTCGGACATGGACTCGCAGCCAGCGAGCAAAACCGCAACTAGCGTGAAAGTGATGGCATTCAATTTTTGCATGACAGTCCTGTGGATTGGAGCGAAAGTGGGCCTCGCAGGGCTCAGGTGACGGCGGCAGGCTCAATGGACACCGGTACGGGCAGCGCACAAACCGCATGGGCAAAGGCTTGCACCTGGGTCCAGTCAGTAAACTCGACCACCACTTTCGGGTCGGTGGGCCCATGCGTGATCAGCATGATCAGGCGAATCATCTGGCGGTCAAACCAGCCATACATCGGATAGTTAAGCTTGCCCGCAAACACGGCCAGCAGTTGCGGTTTCCATCTGATTTGCTTGAGAAATTTCTTCAGATACGGGTTGCTGTCGGGCTGGTTTTTGTTGGGCTTGCGCGCCACGATATTGACGCTGAAAAATGCACTGGGCCGAGTTTCCAGGAAAGTCTGATGTCTGGCGATGAACTGCGCCACTTGTGGCTGGTGATGCCCGTAACGAATGCTGGCCCCAATCACAATGCGCTCAAAATTATTCAGATTCAAGCCATTGGCTTGCGCCAGTGGCAACAGCGTGACCCGCTGCCCCAACGCAGTCATGACAAACTGCAGCCGCTCGCAAATGTGCAGCGTATGACCATCGGTGGTGGAATAGGTCAGCAGGATGTGGTGTGCCATGTTGCCCTCTCACGGCAGTTAAGGGTTCGTCCACAAATAACATGCACACTTGGCTCGCCAGCTTTGGGCGCACTGCGTCGTTGCCAATCGCTTGTGCAGCAAAGCTGCATGTCGTGCTGAAGCACGAGGGCGCGCTGTGCGCCTAGCATTGCATTCCAAATCCGACGGCCAAATGCACAGCATATTCATGGACAAGCCCTAACGCAATCGACTCGAGCCACCTGAGGGGGAAAAGGCCAACTCAGTCGTCGGCCAGGTTGTCAGGCTTGAAGGCAGCGGTCAGTTTGGCCTGGGTTTCGGCACTGACCTGCGCGTAGTGCGAGAACTCCAGACTGTACGAGCCCTGGCCACCGGTCAGCGACTTCAGGCGGCCTTGGTAGTCGCCCAACTCGGCCAGCGGCATTTGCCCGCTGATGCCCACGGTGCCCGCCGGGCGCGGCTGTGTGCCGGTGATGTGACCGCGCTTGCTGGCCAGATCGCCGGTCAGATCACCAATGGCCGCCTCGGGGGCCACCACTTCAATATTGACCACCGGCTCCAGCACAATCGGCGTGGCCGCCAACACCGCCTGCAGCGTGGCCTTGCGCCCTGCCGCGACAAAGGCAACTTCCTTGCCGTCAACCGCATGGGTCTTGCCATCATGCACGGTCACGCGCAGGTCATGCAGTGGAAAGCCCGCCACTGCGCCTTCGGCCAGTGCCTGCTGCACGCCTTTTTCGACCGCTGCCATGAACACGCCCGGAATGGCACCGCCCTTGACGATGTCAACAAATTCAAACCCGGCACCGCGCGCCAGTGGCTCCACCCGCAACATCACTTCGCCAAACTGGCCGGCACCGCCGCTTTGCTTCTTGTGACGGCAATGGCCTTCGGCCTTGCCCATGATGGTTTCACGGTAGGCAATTTGCGGCACGCTGGTGTCGAGTTCAAGCTTGTACTGCTGTTGCATGCGCAGCATCTTGGCGCGCAGATGCATGTCGCCCAAGCCGCGGATGATGGTCTCGTTGGTGCCGGGGTGCCGCTCTATCTTGAAGCAGGGGTCTTCCATCTCCAGCTTGTGCAGGATCTCGAACAGCCGCTGCTCATCACCCTTGCGTTTGGTTTGCACCGCCAGGCCCTGCATCGGCTGGGGAAACGCCAGCGGCTTAAGGTGGATGTTGTCTTCGTCGTGCGAGTCATGCAGCACGCAGTCAAACTCGATCTCATCGACCTTGGCCACGGCGCCGATATCACCCGGCACCAGGGCCGGCACTTCGACATATTCCTTGCCCTGCAGCCGGTACAAATGGGCCACCTTGAACGGACGTTTGGCGGAGCCGGCAAACAACTGCGCGTCCTTGCGGATGGTGCCCTGATGCACCCGGAACACCCCGACCTTGCCGATGAACGGATCGACAATCACCTTGAATACATGGGCCAGCACATGCAGTGCATCGTCCGGTTGGGCAGCAAAGCCTTGCGGTTGTGCGCCGGGTTCTCCGTTGTAGAACGGTGGCGGGTTACCCTCGGCTGGACTGGGTGCGAGTTTGGTCAGGGCATCCAGCAATTGCGGCACACCGGCGCCGGTTTTGGCCGACACAAACAGAATCGGAATCAAATGCCCGGCGCGTAATGCCTTTTCAAACGGTGCGTGCAGTTCTTGCGGTGTCGGGTCGGCACCGTCTTCCAGGTATCGCGCCATCAGGTCGTCGTCTTCTTCCACCAACTGATCAATCAGGGCACGGTGCGCGGCTGCCACAGATGAAAAGTCGCTTTCACCATCTGCATGACCGAGCAACTCCACCACCTCTTCAGCGTGGTGGGTGGGCAGGTCCAGCAGCAGGCATTGTTTGCCAAAACGGTCGCGAATGTCGTCCACCAGGGCACTCAGGTCGATGTTTTCGGCATCGATCTTGTTGATCACGATCATGCGGCACAGGCCGCGCTCACCCGCCAGCGTGAACATGCGCTCGGCGGTCAGCTCAATGCCGGTCTGGGCGCTGATGACGATCAGGGCGGTATCAACAGCGGCCAGCGCGCCAATCGCCTGGCCGGCAAAGTCGGGATAACCAGGGGTGTCGATCAGGTGAATCAGGGTGTCGGCCGATGTCAGGCTGACCAGTGACGACTGCAATGAGAAGCCGAGTTGTTTTTCAACCGGGTCAAAGTCACACACGGTGTTGCCTTTTTCTACCGCACCACGACTGGCAATGGCCCCGGTGGCGGCCAGCAGGCCTTCGACGAGAGTGGTTTTACCGACAGCCCCATGCCCCACCAGGGCCACTGCGCGGATCTTCTCAGACAGGTTCAAGCTCATAAAGGTCTCTTTTTAGTGAAGGTATGGGCCAAGTTTACGCCCGTGGCAAGGTCTTTTTTTGACCGGGGCCGGTGCCACCAGCAAAGTTTTGCCGTGCCAACTGCCTGCGGCTGCGGCATACCAGCGGGCCAGCGGGCCAGCGGGTCACCCGGTCTGCCAATCGGGCAGTAACCCAGACGTTGACCCGCAGCTCAAGACGCGGGCTGGCGATTCACCAACACAATGCCGACAGCCACCAGCGCCAGACTGGCCAGCAGTGTCGGTGTGACCGGCTCACCCAGCCACAATGCGCCAAACAGCAGCGCAAACACCGGGGTCAAAAAGGCAAACACCGACAAGCGGGTGGCCGGGTAGCGCCCCAGCATCCACATCCAGGCCAGGTAGCTGGCAAACGCGCCAACCACGGTTTGCAGAACCAGCGAGGTGATGGCAAAAGGGCTGAATGGCCAGTGCCACGGTTCTTGCATTAGCCATGAGACACCCGGCATCGACACCGCGCTGACCCCGATCTGGTAAAACAACAGCTTTTCCGGCGACACACTGCCAAGTCGGGTGCTGCGAATGGTCACGGTGGTCATGCCCCAGGCCAGCCCCGCTGCCAGCGCCAGCAGATCGCCCAACCACTGCTGTGCGTGACCGGCCTGACCCAGACCATCGCTTAAGGCGAATAAAACCGCCACAAACGCCAGTCCCAGCCCGACCCACTGCTGGCGGCGCAGGTGCTCGCTGCGAACCCACAGGGGCAACAGCAGCGCCACCCAAAATGGCGCGGTGTACAAGAAAACTGTCAATCGAGAGGCGGCCGAGAACTGCATGCCGACATAAATGCAGGCAAACTCAAAGGCAAACAGGCTGCCGGCCAGCAAACCTGCCTTGAGCGACCCGTCGCGCCCAAACAGGGCCAGCCCGCGCCAGCGACACCACAGCCCGAGCAGCAAGGTGGCCAAACCGAAGCGGATGGCAGCCTGAAAAACCGGTGCCACTTCAACAATGGTGGCTTTCACCAGCACCTGCTGAAAACCCCAAAACGCGCTGCAGGCGACCAGCAAGCCGATGGCCAAACCATCCAGATGCGGTTTGCGTTCGACGCCGGTCGCCATTACCCGGCCCCGATCACAAGGCATGCTCGGTAAAAAACCGGCCCCCGTGGTAGAGCAGCGGTGCAACCCCTGCCCGATGTGCGCAGCGCTCCACTTCACCGACAAAAATCACATGGTCGCCTTCGACATAGCGGCTGCGGTTGAAACACTCAAAAACAGCCACGGTGCCGGTGATCAACGGGGCTCCTGCAAGCCCTTCGGTGAAGTCCAGGTCAGCAAAACGGTCAACACCCTTGGTGGCAAATCGCATGGCCAAGGCTTGCTGGTCGGCCGCCAGAATGTTGATGGCATAGTGCGATCCGTTGCGAAACGCATCCATCGAGCTGGCTGCCTGTGACAGGCTCCACAACACCAGAGGGGGCGTGAGTGACACCGAGTTGAATGAGTTGGCAGTCAGACCCACCCACTGGCCACCTGGTGCACGCGCCGTGACGATGGTCACACCGGTGGCAAACATCCCCAGGGCGGTGCGAAATTCGCTGCTGGAAAAACGGGGGGCTTGTGCGAATTGGCGCGCTTGAGGTTCTGACATCGTCACGAATTTAACCGAAATTGCCGGTGCCGCATTTTGGCAGCAACCCACCGCCATGGCGAGTGAAGTGCGGCAATCCATGCCTGTGCCTGGAGAAAATGGGTCGCCGCGCTGCGCTCGCGATGACGGCTGACGGCGCTTTGGTCATTTCCAACTTCCTTCAACCTAGATTCCTCGGTTGACCGCTTGTTTTCATCTGTAAGTCCTTATGAGCATTTACTTTTTCAGCTTCGATGGCGTTCACCCGTTGGGTGACAGCG
>JAIFMA010000180.1 GCA_020048795.1 Rhodoferax sp. | reverse complement strand
CTGATCGCAGTGCCACGACTACAGCACCAGCTTGACCATCGGGTGGCTTGACAACACGCGATACAGATCATCGAGCTGGGCTCGGCTGGTGGCCGTGACGGTCAGAGTCACCCCGAGGTATTTGCCCCCCTTGCTCTCACGCAACTCGACCACGCTGGCATCAAAGCCGGGGTCAAACTGCCGGGCGATTTCCGTCAGGGTATGCACCAGTCCGTCCGTTTTAAACCCCATCACCTTGATCGGAAAAGACGACGGGTAGGTGATCAATGAGTCATGATCAGGCGTGTTATCGGGTGTGGACATGGGACCAAGAGATTGAGGCTGACATCGTTCAGTGTGAGGGGATTGAATTATCGCAGCCAGGGCAGCCAGGCTTTTTTGACACCCGTTCCCTCATATAATGCAAGGCTTATTGACAGCTGTCGCGTGTAACCTGCGTGTAATTTGAGATGCCGATAATTGCACCGCCGAATGACTTTGAAACGGATGAAACCGAGGCCTTGGCCTTCAGGCAACTGACAAGGCAGGAAGCGCAGGTTTTGCGGGAACGCCAGCCACCGACATCGCCTTGGCGAGTGATCAGGCTTCAGTTCCTGGTGGGCTTGCTGGCGACGTTGCTGGCCTGGGTCCTCACGGCGAAGCTCACGGTGGTCATTTCGGTGGCTTACGGTGCGCTGGCGGTGGTGGTGCCGGCCATGCTGTTTGCGCGGGGTTTGATGAGCCAGTTCTCGTCAATCAATGCCATGACAGCAGGGTTTGGTTTTTTTGTGTGGGAAGCTGCAAAGCTGGCGGTAACTGTCGCGATGCTCGTTGCGGCGCAGAAACTGGTTGCCGGGCTGGACTGGTTGGCATTGCTGATCGGTTTGGTGGTGACCCTGAAGGTTTATTGGGTGGCGCTTTTGATGCGTCCGAAGCTAAAACAGATTAAGAAGAGTTAACAATGTCCGCAGAAGCAAACGCGCCATCAGCCAGTGACTACATCGTTCACCACCTGACACATTGGCAGAACAAGCCCCAGACCGAAATCGTTGACTTTTCGGTTTTCAATATAGATTCTCTTTTCTTCTCGATCTTGCTGGGTGTGCTTGGCAGTTTCTTCCTCTGGAAGGCGGCCAGCAAAGTCACTGCCGGAGTGCCGGGGCGTTTTCAGGCAGCGGTTGAGATCCTGATCGAGATGGTGGACGGCCAGGCCAAGTCCATCGTCCACAACGCCACCAGCCGCAAACTGGTCGCCCCGCTGGCCCTGACGGTGTTTGTCTGGATTTTCCTGCTCAACGCCATGGATTTGCTGCCGCTGGATTTGCTGCCCAAGATCTGGGAAGGTATTTACGGATCAATGGGGCATGACCCACACCATGCTTATCTACGCGTGGTGCCTACGGCCGATCTGTCCATCACCATGGGCCTGTCGGTGTCGGTGCTGTTCATCTGCCTGTTTTACAACATCAAGATCAAGGGCCTGGGCGGCTGGGCCCATGAGCTGGTATCGGCACCTTTTGGCACCAGCAAAAATCCGGTTTTTGCGATCATCCTCGGGGTGGTCAATGTGGCAGAGCAGCTGATTTCCTTCACCGCCAAAACGGTGTCGCACGGCATGCGGCTGTTTGGCAACATGTATGCAGGCGAATTGGTGTTCATGCTGATCGCCTTGCTGGGCGGTTCCTGGGCCTTTTCCGCTGAGCCTGGCAGTCTGATGTTATTGTTCCTGCACGTGGTGGCTGGCTGGGCGTGGGCGGTGTTCCACATCATCATCATCCTGCTGCAGGCTTTCGTGTTCATGATGTTGACCTTGGTTTACATCGGGCAAGCGCATGATGCACATTGATCCTGCGCACTGATTTTGGGTTTGTTTTTTGTTTTTTTAGTTCACTTAGGAGTCAATCATGGAAGTTATTAGTTTTGCTGCTCTGGCTGCTGGTCTGATCATTGGTCTGGGCGCATTGGGTGCCTGTATCGGTATCGGGATCATGGGTAGCAAGTACCTTGAAGCAGCTGCCCGTCAGCCAGAACTCATGGGTGAACTGCAAACCAAAATGTTCGTGTTGGCTGGTCTGATTGACGCGGCCTTCATTATCGGCACCGGTATTGCCTTGTGGTTCGCCACGGCCAACCCGTTCCTGGCTCAAATCGCACGTGCTCTTGCTGCCGCTGCAGCCAAGTAATTCCTGGCTGCAAACATCGCACTAGGAGATTACTGTGAGCATTAATGGAACACTGGTAGCGCAAGCTATCGTCTTCGCATTGCTGGTGCTGTTCACGATGAAACTCGTGTGGCCGCCCATTGCAGCTGCGCTAGACCAGCGCGCCAGCAAAATTGCCGATGGCCTTGCGGCTGCCGACAAAGCCAAGTCCGAGTTATCCAGCGCCAACAAGCGGGTGGAAGCCGAGCTAGCCAAATCGCGCACCGAAACCACCGCACGCCTGGCAGATGCCGAGCGTCGCGGTCAGGGTATCGTGGAAGAGGCCAAGTTAAAAGCGACCGAGGAAGGCAACAAGATCATTGCTGCTGCCAAGGTTGAAGCTGAGCAGCAAACTGTCAGGGCGCGTGAGGCCTTGCGCGAGCAAGTGGCTGCGTTGGCGGTCAAGGGCGCAGAACAGATTCTCCTTCGGGAAGTCAACGCTGCGGTCCACGCTGATCTGCTTGGCCGTTTGAAGACCGAGCTGTAAGAGGTCAATCATGGCTGAACTTGCCACCATTGCCCGCCCTTACGCCGAAGCCTTGTTTAAGGCGACTTCATCCGACCTGAATGCTGCGGCTGTCTGGGTGGAAGCCTTTCAGGCCATTGCCAGCAACGTCCAGTTGCAGCAATTTGCCGGCAATCCTAACGTCCCCAACACGCAAGTGTTTGATGTGATTGTTGGCGCGGCCAGCAAGATCGTCCTGCCAGAGATGGCCAGGAATTTTTTGCGCACCGTGATCGAGAATGGCCGTCTGGCTGCTTTGCCAGAAATTGCCGAGCAGTTTCGTACCCTGAAGAACGCCCAGGGGGGTACTGCTGACGCGGTGGTTTACAGCGCGTTCGCGATTGACAGCGCGGCATTGGCCGACCTGGCAGCCACGCTTGAAAAACGCTTCGCACGCAAACTCAATGTAACGGTGCAATTGCAACCCGAACTCATTGGTGGCATTCGCGTGGTGGTGGGTGACGAGGTTCTTGACACTTCTGTCAAAGCCCGTCTGGAACAAATGAAAATGGCCTTGACGGCTTGAGGCGCAAGCCCCAGGTTGGCGCAGGCCCCATTAACGAAAGAAGGAAAGAGTCATGCAACTCAATCCCGCAGAAATTTCTGAACTGATCAAGAGCCGTATCGAAGGCTTGTCTGCCAGCGCCGACATCCGCAACCAGGGCACTGTGGTGTCCGTGACAGACGGCATCGTCCGCATTCATGGCTTGTCCGACGTGATGCAAGGTGAAATGCTCGAATTCCCCGCAGATGCCGAAGGTCAGCCAAGCTACGGTTTGGCCTTGAATCTGGAGCGTGACTCTGTTGGTTCCGTGATTTTGGGCTCCTATGAGCACATCTCCGAAGGCGACACGGTCAAATGCACCGGTCGTATTCTGGAGGTGCCAGTCGGCCCCGAACTCAAAGGCCGCGTGGTCAATGCCCTGGGTCAACCCATTGACGGCAAGGGTCCGATCAACGCCAAAATGACCGATGTGATCGAAAAAGTTGCCCCGGGCGTGATTGCCCGTCAGTCGGTGAGCCAGCCCATGGCCACCGGTCTGAAGTCGATCGACTCCATGGTGCCCGTAGGCCGCGGCCAGCGCGAGTTGATCATTGGTGACCGCCAAACCGGCAAGACGGCAGTGGCCATTGATGCCATCATCAACCAAAAGGGTCAGGACATGACCTGCGTTTACGTGGCGATTGGCCAAAAGGCCTCCAGCGTCAAGAACGTGGTGCGCGCCCTTGAGCAAGCCGGTGCCATGGCCTACACCATCGTGGTGGCCGCCACCGCTTCTGAATCTGCTGCCATGCAATATGTGGCGGCCTATTCTGGCTGCACCATGGGCGAGTATTTCCGTGACCGTGGCGAAGACGCGCTGATCGTTTATGACGATCTGTCGAAACAGGCCGTGGCTTACCGCCAGGTGTCCTTGCTGTTGCGCCGCCCGCCAGGCCGCGAAGCTTACCCCGGCGACGTGTTTTACCTGCACAGCCGCCTGTTGGAACGCGCTGCGCGTGTCAACGAAAAATACGTTGAAGACTTCACCAAAGGTGCCGTCAAAGGCAAAACTGGCTCGCTCACCGCTTTGCCCATCATTGAAACCCAGGCCGGCGACGTATCGGCTTTCGTGCCAACCAACGTGATCTCGATCACCGACGGCCAGATCTTCCTGGAAACCAGCTTGTTCAATGCCGGTGTTCGCCCCGCCATTAATGCCGGTATCTCGGTGTCGCGCGTTGGTGGTGCAGCACAAACCAAGTTAATCAAGAACCTGTCGGGTGGTATCCGCACCGATCTGGCGCAGTACCGCGAGTTGGCGGCGTTTGCCCAGTTTGCCTCTGATCTGGACGAAGCCACCCGCAAGCAGCTTGACCGGGGAGCCCGCGTCACCGAGTTGCTCAAGCAGGCCCAATACAGCCCGCTGCCCATCTCGCTGATGGGTGCCACGCTGTTTGCTGTCAACAAGGGCTACCTCGATGACATCGCCATCAACAAGGTGCTGGCGTTTGAGCATGGGCTGCATGGCTTTCTGAAAGACAAGTACGCCGCATTGCTGTCCAAGCTCGAAGCTGACAGAGCTATGGACAAAGACGCTGAGGCCGAAATGAACACCGCTGTTGCTGCCTTCAAGAAGACTTTTGCCTAAGGTCACCTTACTAAACACAGGAGACTGATATGGCAACAGGCAAGGAAATACGCGGCAAGATCAAGAACTTCGAAAGCACTAAGAAGATCACCAAGGCCATGGAGATGATTTCTGTCTCCAAGATGCGTAAGGCACAAGAGCGCATGCGGGCGGCCCGTCCGTATGCCGAAATAGTGCGCAATATTGCTGCCCACCTCGGCCGGGCCAATCCCGAGTATGTTCACCCCTTCATGAAACGCAACGATGCCAAAGTCGTTGGCATGATTGTGGTGACAACAGACAAGGGTTTGTGCGGTGGCCTGAATACCAATGTGCTGCGCGGAGTCACCAACAAACTTCGCGATGTGCAGACCGATGGCATGAGCGCTCTGGCCGTCGCCATTGGCAACAAGGGTCTGGGTTTTCTCAACCGCATTGGTGCCAAAGTGGTCAGCCATGTGACCCAGCTCGGTGACCGTCCGCACCTCGAACGTCTGATTGGGCCAGTCAAGGTGCTGCTGGATGCCTACGCCAAAGGCGAGGTCAACGCCGTTTATCTGTCTTACACCCGTTTCATCAACACCATGAAACAGGAAGTGGTTCTGGAGCAACTGCTGCCTTTGTCGGCAGTCCAGATGCAGGAAGAGACACGCGTCAGCGAATCTGCCAGCGGGGCCAAGCATGGCTGGGACTACATTTATGAACCTGATCCGCAAACCGTGATTGACGACCTGCTGGTGCGCTACGTCGAGGCACTGGTTTTCCAGGCGGTCGCTGAAAACATGGCTTCCGAGCATGCAGCACGCATGGTTGCCATGAAGGCTGCCACTGACAACGCAGGCAATTCGGAAATCGTCTCGGGTGCAGCCGCCATCGGCGCATAAGTGACGGCCCTAGCAAGATTCAAATTATTGGAGCAAAACCAAATGGCTCAAGTGAACACACAAACGAACGTAAATGTTCAAGGCAAGATCGTCCAGTGCATTGGCGCCGTGGTGGACGTGGAATTTCCGCGCGACCACATGCCCAGGGTGTACGACGCGCTCAAGCTCGAAGGCTCGGCCCTGACGCTAGAGGTGCAGCAGCAGCTCGGTGACGGCATCGTGCGCACCATCGCACTCGGCTCCAGCGACGGCTTGCGCCGCGGCTTGATGGTGTCCAACACCCATAACCCGATTTCAGTGCCGGTCGGTACCGCCACGCTGGGTCGCATCATGGACGTGCTGGGCAACCCGATCGACGAACGCGGCCCGGTCAACACCACCCAGCTCGCCTCGATCCACCGCAAGGCACCCACTTACGACGAACTCAGCCCCTCACAAGAGCTGCTTGAAACCGGTATCAAGGTGATTGACTTGGTTTGCCCGTTCGCCAAGGGCGGCAAGGTGGGCCTGTTCGGCGGTGCCGGCGTGGGCAAGACCGTGAACATGATGGAGCTGATCAACAACATCGCCAAGGCGCACAGCGGTCTGTCGGTTTTTGCCGGTGT
>JAIFMA010000090.1 GCA_020048795.1 Rhodoferax sp. | reverse complement strand
GCAGGGTAGCCTGACGCTGGCCGGTGATATTGATACCAACGGTTATTTGCGCCTGATGCACTCCAGCACGAAGTCCCTGATTGACGGTGCGCGGACGGCGGCGCAGGCCACGAATGACGGTTCGGTACCCGCGTTGAACCAGAGCCTGGCGCTGCTGGTAAGTTGTGTCGGGCGCAAGTTGGTGATGGGGGGGCGCGTGGAAGAAGAGGTCGAGGCCGTGGCCGAAGTGCTAGGGCCTGGTGCGGTGTTGACCGGGTTTTACTCCTATGGTGAGATTAGCCCGTTTTCCCGCGAAGTGTTATGTCGGTTGCACAATCAAACCATGACGATTACCTGCCTGACGGAATTGGCTGCAATGGGCAGACCCTGAAGGCCCCGCTGAATGCATAAGCTTCTGACGCGCCAGGTCCGCCGCTTGCTGGGTGTTGAAGAAGATCAACTTCCTGCGGTGTTGGCGGAGTTGTCGGGTTTGGCCCGGGGTGGTGTGTTATCGGCCGAGTCGGCCCGTTTGTTGGCCGGGCTTGAGGGTTTTTTCGCCCGTGTCGAGGAGGCCTACGAACAGAGTGACCGCGACCTGGATCTGAAGACGCGTAGCCTACAGCTTAGTTCCGTGGAGTTGTCGCACACCAACGACCGGCTGCGCCACGAGCTTGACAGCCGTACCCGGGCCATTGACTCGTTGCGTGAGACTGCCAGCAGTCTGATGCAGTACGTGGACGCGGACTTGCCGACCCCCCAGGACGACAGCCTGGAGTCGCTGTCGCAACTGATGTCCGAACTGGTTAATCAACGTGAAATGAGCCAGCGTGATTTGCAGGCTGCCCTGTCAGATCTGGCCAAGCAGAAGTTTGCACTCGATCAGCATGCCATTGTCAGCATTACTGATTTGGCTGGTGCCATGACATATGCCAACGACAAGTTCTGCCAGATTAGTGGTTACACGCGTGACGAGCTGTTGGGCCAGTCACACCGGCTGATCAATTCTGGCCAACAACCGAAAGCGTTTTTCAGTCATTTGTGGCAGACCATTTTGGCGGGTCAGGTCTGGCACGGTGAGGTCTGCAACCGTGCCAAGAGTGGGGAACTCTTTTGGGTACAGGCCACCATCGTGCCGCTGATGGATGACCGGGGCGCGCCTGAGCAGTTTATTGCCATACGCACTGACATCACAGCGCGCAAGCGTATGCAGGCCGCTGTGGCTGAGGCAGAGAGCCGCGTGCGCCGAATCACCAATGCGGTGCCGGGCGTGGTGTATCAATGCGAGGTGAGTGAAGGAAGCATCCGTTACACCTTTGTCAGTGAGCGCCTGACTGAAATTCGCGGGCTTGACCGCGAGGCACTGATGGCTGACGGCCGAATTGCCTTTGCTCAAGTGATTGACGAAGACCGGGACCGCTGCTTTCAGGGGGTGCTTGAAGCAGCTGCCCTGCGCACAAGCTGGCATGCCGACTACCGCGTGCGTTTGCCAGATGGTGGGTTACGCTGGATTCGCTCGGAGATCAACCCGGAGCCGCACTTGGCAGCAGATGGTGCCACGGTGTTTACCGGAATCTGGCAGGATGTGACACAACTGAAAGAGGCCGGCAGCCGTCTGCAAGAGGTCACCGAGAGTATTCCGGTGGTCGTATTCCAGTATCGCCTGTGGTCGGATGGGCACCAGAGCTTTCCGTTTTGCAGTTCGGTATCCGAGCAGATTTGTGGCTTGAAGCCAGAAGATGTGATGGCCGACCCGGCAAGCTTTTTCGAGCAGATATGGCCAGTGGATCGGGAAATTTTTGTGGCCGCGTTTGTGGCATCGGCGCGCAACAATGAGCGCATTTCGCTTGATTTCAGAATGCAGCACAAGGTCAGCTCGGAAGTGATCTGGGTGCATGGCGAGTCCATGCCCAAAAAAGCGCTCGATGGCGGTGTGCTCTGGAATGGCTACCTGGCCGACATCTCTAAAGCCAAACAAGCCTCAGAGGAGTTGCGCCGCGCCAAGGAGGCCGCCGAGGTGGCCAATCAGGCCAAGTCCGATTTCCTGGCCAACATGAGCCATGAAATCCGCACGCCCATGAACGGAGTGATTGGCATGACCGAGCTGGCGCTTGAGACGGAACTGACGGATGAACAGCGCGAGTACCTGGAAATTGTCAAGTCGTCATCGGATTCGCTGCTGCGGGTCATCAACGATATTCTGGATTTCTCGAAGATCGAAGCGGGGAAATTGCTGATCGAGCACATCCCGTTCAATTTGGGTCGGGAAGTCAGCGACATGCTCAAGACAGTGGCGGTTCGGGCCCAGTCGAAGGGCATTGAGCTGGTGTGTGATATCGGCCTGCAAGTCCCCATGCAGGTGCAGGGCGACCCGGTGCGCTTGCGCCAGATATTGATCAATCTGGTTGGTAACGCCATCAAGTTTACCGACCAAGGCGAGGTGGTCCTGCGTATTGCGGTGCAAGGCACCAGCCCAGGGGTTTGCCAGTTCCGGTTTTCGGTGCTCGATTCTGGCATGGGCATCCCAGCAGCCAAATTGCAAAGTATTTTCGACGCGTTTTCCCAGGAGGACAGCAGTACCACGCGGCGTTTTGGTGGCACTGGCCTGGGGCTGTCGATCTCGTCACGGCTGGTGGAAGCCCTGGGTGGGCAAATCTCGGTTCAAAGCCAGGTGGGTCAAGGCAGCCAGTTCGAGTTTTCGGTGCTGATGGATACGGGTGCTGCATCCCTGTACTCCGATGGAGACTTGGCGGGATTGTTGGGCCTGAGGGTGTTACTGGTCGACGATCATGAACTGGCACGCTCAGTCACCGCCCGCGCTTTGGAGCATGTGGGTGTTTTGGTGACCCAGGCGGATTCATGTGAGGCAGTGCTGGCGCTGTTTCACGGTGCGGGGTCCGGTGAACATGGGTTTGATCTGCTGTTGCTGGATGTTCACATGCCGGGCATGGATGGCCTGACTTTGGCCCGGCAGTTGCGCTCTCGGGCCGATGGTGCTGAATTGCGGATGGTGATGATGTCTATGGCGGGTCAAAAAAATGATGTGCAGCGTGCTGAAGGGATCAACCCGAATGCCTATTTGTCAAAGCCGTTCACCGCTGCTGAATTGGTGCAGACGATTCATCGCGTGCTGCATGGTACTAGGATCGCTGTGGCAGCGCCGACGCCTGTGTCGCGTGATCATCAGCCAGGACTCGATGTCTTGCTGGTGGAGGATAACTATGTCAACCAGAAACTGGCTGTGGCGCTGATGGAGCGCTGGGGTCATCATGTGACGGTGGCGGGCGACGGTCAGGTCGCGCTGGACAAGTTGATGCAGCACCGTTACGACCTGATTTTCATGGACATGATGATGCCGTTTATGGATGGTCTGGAAGCAACCCGGCGTTTTCGAAGAGGAGAACAGGGGCCACGCACGCCGATTGTGGCCATGACTGCCAACGCCATGCAGGGGGATCGGGAGCGTTGCTTGCAGGCAGGTATGGATGACTACCTGTCCAAGCCCATTGAAGTTGTTGAACTGCAACGCATGCTGGAGCTTTACGGCTGCGAAACAGCACGCAACCGGGCCGACAGATCCTCCAGCCAGATCGAGACGATCGGTGCCGAATCTGCGATGGCCAGCCGTTCATCCGCTTTTGATTACGCGGCAGCGCTGCGATCAAGCGACCAGGAGGTGGTTGACATCATCTCAGAGGTGTTTGTCGAGCAGTGGCCGGTAGATGTGCAAAAGATGCGACATGCGCTACAACAGAACGATCCAGTGCCTTTGCGGCACACCGCGCATGCACTCAAAGGCAGTTTGGGCATGTTTGGCGCCAAACCGGCAGTGGCTTTGGCGGCAGAACTGGAGGCGCTGGCGGCCAACCCGTTATCTGATGACTTTTCCGGGGCACGTTTACAGGCGATCAGCAGACTCGATGCTTTGTGCACTGAGGTTGAAACTTTGTTGGCAGCGTTGAAGAGTAACACGGTCTGAGTGTTACAGTGGATCGGCTGATGTGCGTGGATCAGGCTCCATTTCAGTAGAAGCTATCAAACTGAACAATAATATTTTTGGCCATGACTTATCAAGTTTTGATTGTTGACGATGCAGAAATCAACCTCGTCTTGTTTCAAGCGCTGGTCAAGCGCATGGGCAACAGTGAGTCCATCACCTTTGCTGATGCTTTGCAAGGTCTGGCATGGGCCAAGGAGCACGACTTTGACTTGCTGATTGTGGATTACATGATGCCGGGTCTGGATGGCATTGAGTTTATTACCCAGCTTCGTGCCATGCCCGAAAAGCAGAACTCGCCCATCCTGATGATCACGGCCAATGACCAAAAGCAGATACGCTACCGTGCGCTGGATGTTGGTGCTAGCGACTTTCTAACCAAGCCGGTGGACAAGGTTGAGTTCATGGCTCGGGCCAACAATATGCTGCAATTGGGTGCCAGCCGCAAAGCGTTGGCGGACCGGGCCGCCTGGTTGGCCGAGGAAGTCAAGAAAGCCACCGCCGAGATCGTTCGCCGCGAGCGTGAAACGGTGATTCGCCTGTCCAAAGCGGCTGAATACCGTGACCCCGAGACGGGTGCCCATATTCTGCGCATGGCGCACTACTCTGAATTGATTGCCCGGACGCTGGATCTGCCCAAGGCCGACCAGGAACTGCTACTTGAGGCGGCCCCCATGCATGACATAGGTAAAGTGGGCATCGCCGACAATATCTTGCTCAAACCTGGTCGTCTGACACCGGAAGAGTTCGAGGTGATGAAACAACATGCCATTTTTGGCTACGAAATTCTTCAAGGGAGTCTGTCAAAGACATTGCAGGCCGGTGCTGAAATCGCACGTGATCATCATGAGAAGTTTGACGGATCGGGATACCCCAGCGGGCTGGTTGGTCATCACATCCCGATATTTAGCCGTATCGTCGCCGTCGCTGACGTGTTTGATGCGCTGACCTCCGAGCGACCCTACAAAAAGGCCTGGACCCTGGAACGGGCATCAGAACACATTAAAGCTAGCTCGGGGACGCACTTTGACCCACTTTGTGTGGACGCTTTTTTCTCCAAGTGGGAGGGTGTGATGGAGATACGCCAGCGCTATCAGGACGATGGACATGCCCAAGGTGCTACATAAGTTGTAGCTTCTAGCGCTTATCCATGTTGGGCTACAGCCTGATTTATCTTAGAACCAAGACCGGAATGTGAGAGTGCGTCAGTACCTGATGGGTTTCGCTACCGAGCAACAGGCGTTTGACCCCCTTGCGGCCATGTGAAGCCATCACAATCAGATCGCACTTGTTTTTCTTGGCCGCCGAAATGATGGCATCTGACACCACATCTGACTTGACGGTCAAGGCACGGGTCTTGACACCCTGGAGTTCAGCCTCCTTCTTGACTTCCTCCACAACGGCCTGTCCTTCATCGGCCCATTGTTTCTCGATCCGCCCAACTTCAGTCGCCTGCAGGGCCAACCCGCCTTCAAAATAACTTTGGGGATAACGCGGCACCACTTTGATGGCAAACAGGCTGGCTCCTGTCAATGCGGCCAATGCGATGGCGCTGCTGACTGCCTTTTTGGACAAGACAGAACCGTCGGTTGCGACAAGAATCTTTTCATACATGCTGGCATCTCCTCATTCATGAAAGCTACAGCATACGCCTACACTTGCATCGGGTCTTGATTTGTATCAGGTAATGACAAGTCGATGTCGGATACCCTTGCCCCCATGCTTCAATCCAACGCCTCTCGCTTCCCAGTCAGTCCGCAGCAGTCCTCGGATGCGATGCTGACCGGGCAGGATCAGGTGGCTGTGGCCGAGGCTTTGCTTGATGATGAACAGGAGTGGTCGGTTTTCAGCCGACCAGATCCCACCCATACAGGTTGTTGGGAATCCAATGTGCTGATTGAGGGTATGCACTGCGCCGCCTGTGCGTTGACGGTAGAAGATGCATTGCAGGGTGTTCCTGGGGTCGTGTCGGCTGAGGTCAGCGCCGGCAGTCAACGTGCTCGCATCGTGTGGGCAGCCCAGGCAGTTTCGCCGTCGAAATGGATGCAGGCGGTGCGTCAGTCGGGCTACCGGGCCGTGCCGGCCAACGATGCCTTTGCGCGGGAGCGTCGCAAAGTCGAGGCGCGCAAGGCGTTGTGGCGGATGATGGTGGCCGGACTTTGCATGATGCAGGTCATGATGTATGCCTATCCGGCCTATGTAGCCAAAGCCGGAGATTTGACAGCAGAAATGGAGCAACTGTTGCGCTGGGCCTCATGGGTTTTGACTCTGCCGGTGATTTTTTTCTCTTGTGCGCCTTTTTTCGTGAATGCCTGGCGCGACATCTTGCACCGCCAGATCAGTATGGATCTACCGGTCGCGCTGGGTATGTTTATTACTTTCGCAGTCAGTACTGCTGGCACCTTTGATCCCGCCGGTATTTTTGGACGCGAGGTGTACTTTGATTCCCTGACCATGTTTGTGTTCTTTTTACTGGCCGGGCGCTGGTTTGAACTGCGCTTGCGAGACAAGACCGCCGGTGCCTTGGAAGCGCTGATGAACCGTTTGCCTGACAGCGTTGAGCGGGAAATGGCTGATGGCCAGTATGAGCGCGTGCCGGTCAGACGCCTGCAAGTGGGCGATGTGATTCGTGTCTTGCCAGGCGAGGCGTTCCCGGCCGATGGGGTGCTTTTGCAGGGCGAGACCTCGGTTGATGAGTCGCTGTTGACCGGAGAGTCTCGGCCAGTTCTGCGCGGGGTCGGAAGCGAAGTGATTTCGGGTAGCCACAACCTGGCTGCCGTGGTGCGGGTGCGGGTGGACCAGGTTGGCGACAAGACCCGATTTGCCCAGATTGTCAGTTTGATGGAAAGTGCTTCGACGACGAAACCGCATTTGGCCCGGTTGGCGGACACCATTGCCAAGCCCTTTTTATTGGGTGTGCTGGTTGCGGCGGGCCTGGCATGTGCTTTTTGGTGGCAGACCGACCCGGAGCGCGCCCTGATGGTGGCTGTATCGGTGCTGGTGGTGACTTGTCCTTGTGCGTTGTCGCTGGCGACACCCGCTGCCATGTTGTCCGCGGCCGGTGCGTTGGCAAGGCGAGGTGTGCTGGTGCGGCGGCTGGATGCGTTTGAAGCGCTGGCAGCCGTGGATACGGTGATTTTTGACAAAACCGGCACGCTCACCCGCGATGCCATGGTGCTGAGTCAAATGGCAGTGAGGGACGGTGTTGACCCGCGTCAGGGGCTGGCCATGGCTGCGGCAATGGCCCGGCATTCGCTGCATCCGGTGTCTCGGGCATTGCTGGCGGCCGATGCACAGGCGGAAGATGCCACTGTCTGGACTGCGAAAAATCTGACAGAACATCCGGGCCTCGGCTTGAGTGGCGATGTGTTCGCCGCCCTGCAGACCGGGACGGCCATCGAATTGCGCTTGGGGTCAGCCGAGTTTTGCCGTGTGCCTCAAGTCAAGTCTGATGATTTGCAGGTTTATGTGAGTGACGCTCAGGGGTGGTTGGCAACGTTTGGGCTGCAGGAGGATATTCGTCCAGATGCAGCGACCACGGTGGCTGATTTGTCCAAATCCGGCATTGTGGTTCGTCTGCTGTCGGGCGATGCCAGTGATGCAGCCATGCGGGTAGCCAACAAGGTGGGCATTGCCAATTTTCAGGGAAAGTGTTCTCCGCAGGACAAACTCGATTTCTTGCGCGATGCCCAGTTGCAGGGACATAAGGTCGCCATGGTGGGGGACGGCTTGAACGATGGCCCGGTCCTGGCTGGTGCCCATGTGTCCTTTGCGTTTGGTCAGGCGGTGCCACTGGCGCAGGCAAAAGCGGACTTTCTGATGGCCGGCAATCGCCTGACTGACGTGTCGGCGGCCGTTGAATTGGCGCGTCGAACCCTGAAAGTTGTGCGTCAGAATTTGTGGTGGGCCGCTATTTACAATACCATTTGTGTGCCTTTGGCGATCGCCGGAATGTTGCCTGCCTGGTTAGCTGGTATAGGCATGGCAAGCAGTTCTTTGCTGGTTGTTCTCAACGCGCTACGCTTGTCTCGTGATCCGCAACCGGCAGAGGGAGTCTGATGGAAGTGCTTTATTTACTGGTGCCACTGTCGGTGGTACTGGTGTTTTTTATCATCGGCGGCGTTTGGTGGGCCATCTACCGTGGTCAATTTGACGACATTGACCAGGAGGGGGAAAGAATTCTTAAGGATTGACAACAAATTTTGTGGCGATTTGATTTATATCAAATGAGGCTGATATTGGATAACGGAAACTCCGCGCAGACTAACTGAGAAGAGGTGAACATGGCATTTTTAAATTCGCAGGCAACTACCTACAGCGACAAAGTCGTTCGGCAGTTTGCCATCATGACCGTGGTTTGGGGTGTGGTCGGTATGCTGGTTGGCGTGATCATCGCTGCCCAACTCGCCTGGCCAGAGCTCAATCTGGGGATATCGTTCTTGTCCTTCGGTCGATTGCGGCCACTGCATACCAATGCGGTGATTTTTGCCTTTGGTGGTTGTGGTTTGTTCGCGGCATCGTATTACGTTGTGCAGCGAACTTGCCAGGTTCGACTTTTCGCTGAAGGTTTGGCAACGTTCACGTTCTGGGCCTGGCAGTTGGTGATTGTGCTGGCTGCCGTCACGTTGCCTTTGGGTTATACCTCTGGCAAGGAATATGCTGAGCTCGAGTGGCCAATTGACTTGCTCATCACGGTTATTTGGGTATGTTACGCGATTGTGTTTTTTGGAACCGTGGGAACGCGCAAAGTCAAACATATTTACGTTGCGAATTGGTTTTTTGGTGCCTACATCCTGGCGATTGCCCTGCTGCACATCGTCAATAGTGCCGAAATCCCGGTGGGCATGGACAGCATGAAGTCTTACTCGGCTTATGCTGGTGTCCAAGATGCCATGGTGCAGTGGTGGTACGGCCACAATGCTGTGGGCTTCTTCCTGACCGCCGCATTCCTGGGCATGATGTACTACTTCATCCCCAAGCAAGCTGGCCGCCCGGTGTATTCTTATCGCCTGTCGATCGTTCACTTCTGGGCTTTGATCTTCACTTACATGTGGGCGGGTCCGCACCACTTGCACTACACCGCTTTGCCCGACTGGACGCAGTCTGTGGGTATGGTGTTTTCGCTGATTTTGTTGGCACCCAGCTGGGGTGGCATGATCAACGGCATCATGACGCTGTCTGGCGCTTGGCACAAACTGCGCGACGACCCGATCCTGCGCTTCCTGATTGTGTCGTTGTCCTTTTACGGCATGTCGACCTTCGAAGGCCCGATGATGTCCATCAAGACCGTAAACGCCTTGTCGCACTACACCGACTGGACTGTTGGCCACGTTCACTCTGGTGCCTTGGGTTGGGTGGGTCTGGTCACCATGGGCTCGATGTATTACCTGATTCCTCGGCTTTTTGGTCAAAAACAGATGTACAGCATGAAGGCCGTAGAGGTGCATTTTTATACGGCCACGATCGGCATCGTGTTGTATATCGCTGCACTTTGGATCGCTGGCGTGATG
This sequence comes from Rhodoferax sp., assembly GCA_020048795.1. Taxonomy (GTDB): domain Bacteria; phylum Pseudomonadota; class Gammaproteobacteria; order Burkholderiales; family Burkholderiaceae_C; genus Rhodoferax. The sequence continues at coordinate 9,606 of JAIFMA010000090.1, read as the reverse complement.
CAAGGTCTGATGTGGAGGTCCATCAATGCTGATGGCACCCTGACCTACACATTTGTTGAGTCAGTCAAAGCCAGCTATCCGTTTTATGTGCTGCGTTTGGCTGGTGGTTTGTTGTACCTCGGCGGCATGATCATCATGCTTTGGAACACCCTCATGACTGCGACGCGTGGCCAGTCGGTGACTGTAAATATTCCGGCTGTGACTGCAGCGCACGCTTAAGGATTTATAAATGTCTAATCACAGCACACATACCGGTTTTTCTCACGGCAACATCGAGTCCAACAATGGACTGATGATCGTGTTGATGCTGATCGTCCTTTCGATCGGCGGGTTGCTTGAGATCGTTCCACTGTTCTTTCAAAAGTCGACCACGCAGCCTGTGGCCGGTCTAATGCCTTACGATGCGCTGCGCCTGGCGGGTCGGGACATCTATCAGCGCGAAGGTTGCTACAACTGCCACTCGCAAATGATTCGCCCGTTCCGCGCCGAAACGCTGCGTTATGGACATTATTCACTTGCCAGCGAGTTTGTTTATGACCATCCGTTCCAGTGGGGAAGCAAACGCACGGGTCCTGACCTGCATCGTATCGGTGGTAAGTACAGTGACCAATGGCAAATTACGCACCTGAACAATCCGCGTGACCTGGTTCCTGAATCCATCATGCCCGCCTATCCTTGGTTGATGAAGGCACCGGTCGATGGAGCCAGTCTGCCTTCACACATGAAGGCGCTGCGTAAAGTTGGTGTTCCTTATACAGATGCAGACATCGCTGGTGCTACAGAGGCAGTCAAGGGTAAAACCGAGATGGAAGCCGTTGTCGCTTATTTGCAGGGTCTTGGCACCTTGGTGAAGTAAGGGGGAAATGGTTATGGACTTTGATATCAACACTGGTCGCTCGATCATCACAGTATTGGGCCTGGTGACTTTTATTGGACTCATAGTCTGGGCTTACTCTAGCAAAAATGCTGCTGGCTTCGAAGAGGCAGGCAAATTGCCTCTCGATCAGGATTGATCTAAATAGTGATAAGGAACAAAAATGAGTGATTTCACGAGCGATTTTTGGGCGTACTACGTGGGTGGTATCGTCTTTGTCAGCATCGTTGCATGCTGGGTGTTGTTGATACTCACCGGCAAAACGCATGCAATGACGGCAGGTGACAACACGACCGGTCACGTTTGGGACGGTGACCTGCGTGAAATGAACAATCCGCTACCTCGGTGGTGGAGTTATATGTTTGTTTTAACGATCATCTTCGCACTTGTGTATTTGGTGTTGTATCCTGGCTTGGGCACCTATCCTGGTCAATTAGGATGGACTTCGCGAGGTTTGCACAAGGCTGAGGTTGAAAAGGGTGATAAAGAGATTGCCCCGATTTACGCCAAGTTCTTGAGCATGAAGCCAGAGGAAATCGCGAAGGATACCCAGGCGATGGCGATTGGCGAGCGTCTGTACAGCAACAATTGTGCTGTGTGCCATGCGTCGGATGCTCGCGGTAACAAGGGTTTCCCGAACTTGACAGACAAGGATTGGTTGTATGGTGGTACCCCGGAGAAGATTCAGGAGACCATCACCGTGGGTCGGGCGGGCAATATGCCACCTATGGCCGCAGCAGTAGGCAGTGCTGATGATGTCAAAAATGTTGCGCAGTATGTGTTGAGTCTGTCGGGTAGTCCACATGACTCAACCAAAGCGGCTTTGGGTAAGGAAAAGTTTGCGGTATGCGCGGCCTGCCACGGTCCGGACGGCAAGGGTATGCAAGCAGTTGGTGCACCTAATCTGACGGACAACATTTGGCTGCATGGTTTTGGCGAAAAGGCCATCATCGAACGCATCAACAATGGTATGGTTAATGTGATGCCGCCCCAGGGGCAGTTGTTGACCAAAGGTCAGTTGCATGTGCTGGTTTCGTATATCTGGGGCTTGTCCAATAAATGATGCTGGCGTTTAACCATCGCCTGAAGGTGCTGGTTAACAGTCGCTGAAATGTATATTTGGGTGACCTTCCGGTCACCCAATACTTTTTGGATATTGCACTTTGAACGCCCTATGAGTTGGGTTCAGTCTGCTTGAGGAAAATCTGATGCAATCCGTTAGTTCTGTAGAGACCAAGCCATGGTGGCAGTTTGGTCATGTCTGGTTGGTTATTTCTGGACCTGTTCTGGTGATTGTGGCCTGCGTGATCACGGCCTTTTTTATCGCTGCGAGTCCGAATGAACTGGTGACAGATGAGGCTTACCAGCAAACCATGGAACTCAAAAAAGCTCAAGGAAGCACATTGATGAGTGGCAGCGACTCACCTGCCTTGCAGGCGCGCAACCATGCTGCAACCGGTGTCGTACCTGTAACAAAGTAAATACCCAGTTCCAATGGCTGCCATGGCTGGCTATTTCGGATTGACGATTTCCTGCAAAGCATCCGTGTCGAGAATTCGCACATGTCGTTGGCGTACTTCAACGATGCCGTCTTCAACGAACCTCGAAAAAGTCCGGCTGATGGTTTCCAGTTTGAGGCCCAGAAAGCTGCCAATCTCTTCGCGTGTCATGCGAAGCACCAGTTCTGATTGGGAGAAGCCGCGGGCATGCAACCGTTGGGCCAAATTCAGTAGAAACGCAGCTAGCCGTTCTTCTGCGCGCATACTGCCCAGCAGCAGCATCACGCCGTGTTCGCGCACGATTTCCCGGCTCATGATCTTGTGCACATGATGCTGCAGTGCATTCACCTCGCGTGACAGGTTTTCGATCTGGGCAAATGGCATGGCGCAGATTTCTCCATCTTCCAGAGCCACTGCATCGCAGGTGTGAAGGTCGTTGACGATGCCATCGAGTCCGATGATTTCTCCGGCCATCTGAAAACCCGTGACCTGGTCCCGGCCGTCTTCTGATGCCACGCAGGTTTTAAAAAAACCAGTACGAATGGCGTAGAGGTTGGTAAATCGCTCTCCGTTGTGAAACAAGGTCTCGCTACGCTTGATTTTGCGTCTTGCGCCGATCAAATCGTCAATGCGCGCCAACTCCGCATGGCTTAGACCGACCGGCATACAAAGCTCGCGCATGTTGCAATTTGAGCAGGCGATTTTGATTGTCTCGTGGTTCATAGGTGCAATTTTGACATTGTTCTGAAGAAAACCCTGATCTTGATCAAATATGGGGCGTCTTGCTTTTTGTTGGTTGGTTGATAAGGATCAAGATTGGTTTATTCGTTCAAAGGCATATTTGCACAGTTTGCGAAGGAGCCCCCATGATTGATAGCGCGTACGAGCCCATTTCTGAAGACCTGATTCGTCAGTACGACGTGTCGGGTCCGCGCTATACATCGTTTCCGACAGCGGACCGCTTTGTGGAAGCCTTTACCTCCCAGGACTACATTCAGGCACTTGAGCAGCGACGCAGCGGCGTGGCGGCCCTGGCGCTGCCTTTGTCCTTGTACGTTCATATCCCATTTTGCGAGTCGCTTTGTTATTACTGCGCCTGTAACAAGATCATCACCAAGCACCACGATCGGGCCGCTGCCTATTTGCGCTACCTTGAAGTTGAGGTCAACCTGCACACACGGCACATGGGTGTGGGGCAGGTAGTGTCCCAACTCCACCTGGGTGGCGGTTCGCCGACTTTTTTGTCGGATGACGAGTTGCGCGAGTTGATGAGCATGCTCAGGCGCAGTTTCAGCTTGATGCCGGGTGGTGAATATTCCATAGAAATTGATCCCCGCACGATTGATGCCGGACGGCTTGATGTCTTGGCTGAGCTGGGTTTCAACCGTTTGAGCTTTGGTGTGCAGGACTTTGATCTGGTTGTGCAGAAGGCAGTACACAGGGTTCAACCGGCAGAACAGGTGTTTGCGCTGGTTGATGCCGCTCGAAAACGTGGCTTTGAGTCGATCAATGTCGATTTGATTTACGGATTACCGGGTCAGACGCCAGAGTCATTTGATCGCACGCTGGCGCAAATCAATGAACTCAAACCCGATCGTATTGCCCTGTATGCGTACGCCCATTTGCCGGAGCGCTTCAAGCCGCAGCGCAGAATATCTTCGGTAGATATTCCGGCGGCGGCATCCAAGGTGTCGATGCTGGCCCGCTCCATGGCGGCCTTTATGGCTGCGAACTATGTCTATATTGGTATGGATCACTTTGCCTTGCCCAATGATTCGTTGGCAGTTGCCAAACGGCAGGGTCGTCTGCACCGCAATTTCCAGGGGTATAGCACGCAGCCCGATTGCGACATGATTGGCTTGGGCGTTTCCTCCATTGGGCGAGTTGGTGCCACCTACAGCCAGAATGCCAAAACTCTGGAGGAGTACTACGATTTTCTGGATCAGGGACAGTTTGCGGTGGTGCGCGGTTTGGCGTTGTCGCGCGATGATCTGGTGCGTCGCGCGGTCATCATGGCCTTGATGTGCCAGGGGCAATTGTCTTTTGAGTCGATTGAACTGGCCTATCTGATCAATTTCCGCCAGTACTTTGCCAAAGAAATGGAAATTCTGGCGGTGCAGGTCCAACAGGGTCTAGTCCAGTTCGAGGCCACAGGGATACAGGTGACGCCCAAAGGCTGGTTTTTTGTACGTGCTGTGGCCATGGTGTTTGACCGCTATTTGCAAGCTGACCGTACGCGTGCCAGGTTTTCCAAAATCCTCTAAATTCCAAGAATGCAAACAACTCTCGCAACAACCGCCTTGCTGATGGGCTTGGCCGGTGGCCCGCACTGCATTGGCATGTGTGGTGCTGCGTGCGCCGGCATTGGCCAGGCGGCGGGGGAGCGGGGCACCACCGCGATGTGGGTGTTTCAATTCGGTCGGGTTTTTGGCTACTCGGCCTTCGGGGCGCTGGCTGCGGCTTCGATGCAGGGTTTGGGCTGGATGACGGTGCATTCAGCCGCCTTAAGACCGGTCTGGACGATGTTCCATGTAGGCGTGATGGTGCTGGGTCTGATGCTGGTGTGGCGGGCCCAGCAGCCGGTCTGGCTCGAGAGCGCCGGAAAAAAAATCTGGTTGGTGGCGCGCAGCTTTTCGGTCGGCCGAGGGGTGGCCGGCCCCTTGATGTTGGGTGTGGTATGGACATTCCTGCCCTGTGGTTTGCTGTACTCGGCGCTGTTGGTGGCCGCCCTGACCGGTCACATGCTCGAGGGTGCGGTGGTCATGGCTTTGTTTGCCCTGGGTACCAGCGTGTCGATGATGCTCGGGCCTTGGTTGTGGTTGCGGTTTGGTAAAAACAGCCAGGGAGATTGGGGTGTGCGGTTGGCGGGTCTGGCCCTGGCGGCAAGTGCCGCCTGGGCTCTGTGGATGGCTTATGCGCACGCTGATGCGCCTTGGTGCTCGACGATCTGACTTTTGCTCATGGGCTGGGATAATCTTGGTCTATGTTGCCCCCTAATGCTGTCAATGCCCTAGGCTGGAGAGTCTGTGTTGCCCCAATGCTTGATTGGACAGATCGCCACTGCCGCTTTTTTCATCGTTTGCTGACGCGCCGTGCTTTGCTGTACACCGAGATGGTCACCACCGGTGCCTTGTTGCATGGTGACGTGGCGCGACATTTGCGTTTTAACCCTGAAGAGCAGCCTTTGGCGCTGCAATTGGGTGGCAGCGAGCCGGCTGATCTGGCCCATTGCGCGCGGCTGGGTCAACAATGGGGCTACAGCGAGATCAACCTGAACTGTGGTTGCCCGAGTGAAAGGGTTCAGCGTGGTGCTTTTGGTGCCTGCCTGATGCGTGAGCCAGCGCTGGTGGCCGACGGTATCAAGGCCATGGTCGATGCGGTCGACATCCCCGTCACGGTCAAGCATCGCATCGGCATCGACCAGCTTGAGCATTATGATTTTGTGCGTGATTTTGTGGGTGCCGTCAGTCTGGCGGGTTGCAGTACTTTCATCGTGCACGCCAGAAGCGCCTGGCTTCAAGGTTTGAGTCCGAAAGACAACCGGGACATCCCACCGCTTCGTTACGAACAGGTCTATCGGCTGAAACGCGACTTTCCTCACCTGATCTTCGTGATGAACGGTGGAATAACCAGTTCTGAGCAGGTTTTGCAGCATTTGAACCAGGTGGACGGTGTCATGCTCGGCCGCGCCGCCTATCACAACCCCTGGTGGTTGAGCCAGTGGGACAGACAGTTTTTTGCCGAACCACCCCCCACCGGCGGTCAGCCAGCACAGCCCGCCAGCGACTGCACGCGAGAGTCTGTGGAGTGTCAGATGGTGGCCTACATGAGCCGAGAGGCCATGGCATATGACACACCCTGGCCAACCATCGCCCGGCACATGCTGGGCTTGCGCCATGGAATGCCCGGCGCACGCCGCTGGCGCCAGATTTGGAGCGACCATCGCCACAAACACTTGCCGCCGGATCAGGTCCGGGCGCTGGCTTGCCAAGGCTAAGCGCTTGTCCACAAATAACATGCACATTTGGCTCGCCAGCTTTGGGCGCACTGCGTCGTTGCAAATCGTTTGTGTAGCCCGCTACACCGCGCGGCTTGCGCCTAGCCTTGCACTTGCCATCACGACCGCCTTTGTGCAAGTTATTCTCGCTTGACCCCCTAAACGAAATTGGCTTGCAGTGCTTTGGCCTATTGCACTGTGCGCTACCAATTCAGGCAAGTTATCATCACGGCACCCTGGCAGGGTGGCCATCAGGCCCGGATTCCTGCCAACTTTCAGTCAAGAATTTTTCCCGTCCGTGCGTCTCAATTCCATCAAGTTATCCGGTTTCAAGTCGTTTGCCGAACCGACCAATTTTTTGCTGCCCGGGCAACTGGTTGGCGTGGTGGGGCCCAACGGCTGCGGCAAGTCGAACATCATGGATGCGGTGCGCTGGGTGCTGGGCGAATCCAGGGCATCCGAGCTGCGCGGCGAGTCGATGCAGGATGTCATTTTCAACGGCACCAACACCCGCAAACCGTCCAGCCGCGCCAGTGTCGAGCTGGTGTTTGACAACGACGACCATCGGGCCGGCGGACAGTGGAGCGGGTTTGCCGAGATTGCCGTCAAGCGTGTGCTCACGCGTGATGGCACCAGCAGTTATTACATCAACAACCAGCCGGTGCGCCGCCGAGATGTGCAGGACGTATTTCTGGGTACCGGCCTGGGCCCGCGTGCTTACGCCATCATTGGCCAGGGCACCATCAGCCGCATCATCGAGAGTCGTCCCGAAGAATTGCGCCTGTTTCTGGAAGAGGCCGCCGGAGTTTCCAAATACAAGGAGCGCCGTCGTGAAACCGAAAACCGCCTGCACGACACGCGTGAAAATTTGACCCGCGTGGAAGACATCCTGCGTGAACTCAATGCCAATCTGGATCGGCTGGAAAAGCAGGCCGAAGTCGCCAAAAAGTACCATAAGCTGTCGCAATCGGCATCACTCAAGCAGCACCAGCTCTGGTTTTTAAAGCGCACCGAGTCCGAGGCTGATCAAAACCGGGTCAAAGCCGAAGCCGCGGGTGCGGTGAATGCGCTGGAGAGCCGCACGGCTGACCTGCGTCACATCGAGGCGGAGCTGGAAACCGTGCGCCAGGCGCACTACGCGGCGGGCGATCAGGTGAACCAGGCCCAGGGCCGACTTTACGAAGCCAGCACCGAGGTGGGCCGCCTGGAGGCCGAAATCCGTTATGTGGTGGAAGCGCGCCAGCGCGTCGAGCAGCGTTTGCAGGTGCTCAAAGAGCAGGGTGCACAGTGGCTGATTCGTAGCCAGGACGCACAGGCTGAGTTGGACAAACTGTCCGAACTTGAAATGCTGGGCCAAGAGAAGAACGAATTGCTAGCGGCTCAGGTGGAAGATCAGGCGCAGCAATTGCCCGATCTGGAGGATGCCTTGCGCGTGGCCCAGCGCGGTGCCGCAGAGCAGCGTGCCAGCGTCTCGCAGGTGCAGCAACAAATCGGTGTGCTGGCCGCCGAGCAGCGCAGTCTGGATGAGCGCTCGCGACAGTTGGGCACCCGGCGCGAGCGCTTGCTGCAAGACCGCAATGCCCTGGTCACACCCGATGAGTCCCGCCTGGCCAGCCTGCAAGCCCAACTGGAGCAGGCTCAGGAGGTCGCTGAACAGGCGCAGGCAGGTCTGGCCGACTTGCAACACAGCACGCCGGAGCTCGACGACAAGCGACGCCAGCAGCAGCAAGTGGTCAACGCCGAGTCAGCCCGCCTGGCCGATTTTTCTGCCCGCCTGGAGGCGCTCAAAACACTGCAAGAGCGGGTCAAGACTGACGGGAAACTGCAACCCTGGCTACAAAAACATGGACTCGATCACTTGCCGGGACTGTGGACCCGCCTGCATATTGAGCAAGGTTGGGAAAATGCCTTGGAGGCCGCATTGCGTGAGCGGCTTGGTGCGCTGGAAGTCGGTCGCCTTGACATGGTGCGGGCCTTTGCGCAGGATGTGCCTGCCGCCAAACTGGTTTTTTACAGTCCGCCTGGGGCCAGCCCTGGCACTGACCCCTCTTTGATGCCGCGGCTGTCAGACCTGTTACGTTTGCACGATGCTGGCCAGAAAGCGGTGCTCGATGACTGGTTGCAAGGAAGGTTTACCGCCGCCACGCTGGAGGACGCGCTAGCCAGTCGTGGCCAACTGCAGCCTGGTGAACAGATTTACGTCAAAGCCGGCCATGTGGTGGGGCGGCACAGCGTCAGCTTTTATGCGCCTGACTCCGAGCAGGCCGGCTTGCTGGCCCGCGCGCAGGAGATTGAAAACCTTGAAAAGGAGTTGCGTGCCCAGTTGCTGATCACAGACCAATCCAGCGCCGCCCTGGTGCGTGCTGAGGTCGCCTATGCCGATGTCGCGCAGCGGCTGGTCACGGTACGTCGCGAGGCATCCGAATCACAGGTGCGGGCTCATGCCCTGCAGGTGGAAGCCCTGCGTCAGGCCCAGGCGCAGGAACAGGCACGCAGTCGCAGTGCCCAGATTGCCACTGACCTAGCCGATGTCGATGCCCAGCTGGATGACCTGCAAGAGCGTCGTGTCACCGCCGAGGCACGCTTTGAGGAGCTTGACATGCAGCTCGCCGACACCCAACAGCGTCATGCCGAATTGGACGATCGGGTGATCAGCGCCGAGCGCCGGCTGAGCGAATGTCGCGAGCAGCAACGCAGCCTGGAGCGTCAGGCCCAGGAAGCGACCTTTACCATGCGCAGTCTGGGGGCACGCCGGGCCGAACTCCTTCGTGCTACGGAAACAGCAGCACAACAGGCAGATTCTGTCAGTGCTGAAAGCCAAAAAGCCCATGAAGAATTGATGCGGCTGAACGATGCTGCCGCTCAGGGCGGCCTGCAGCAAGCGCTGGGTGTCAAGCTCGAACGCGAAAAACACCTGGGTGCCCAGCGTAGCCAGTACGATGATTTGACGGTCAAACTGCGTGCCAGCGATGAGCGTCGATTGCAGCTTGAGCGCGAGCTCGATCCCCTGCGGGCCCGCATCACCGAGTTTCAGCTCAAGGAGCAGGCCGCCCGATTGGGTTATGAGCAGTACACCGATCTGCTGGCGGATGCCAAAACCGATCTTGCCGCACTGGCGGCAACGCTGGCCGACGGTTCCGTGCGCCTGAGCGGCCTGCAAGGCGAGATTGACCGGCTGAACCGCGAGCTTGCCGCCCTGGGTGCTGTCAACCTGGCTGCCCTGGACGAACTGGCCC
>JAIFMA010000091.1 GCA_020048795.1 Rhodoferax sp. | reverse complement strand
GCGGTGCGGTAGTAGCTGAACTGGGTGGTGGGTGGCGCACAGGCCAGCAGGTTTTCAATGACCCAACCCTCCCAGCTGCCACCCGCTACCGTGTGTGAGAGCAGGTCACCCTGTGTGGCTAAGCCCAACAGGGCATGCACCAGGCCGCTGTCGCGCACATACACCTTGGGCGCTTTGACCAGTCTTTTGCTGGACTGCCTGGCCCATGGCTGCAAACGGCGCACCAGCAGCAAATCGCACAACAAGTCCAAATAGCGGCCAATAATGGGTAGCGATTTTGTATGCGTTGTTGCCCTCTGTTGGGGCAGCGACCGTATCGCATAAAGAACAACCCATTTCGCATAATTCATCCGCCGCGCAGGCGCTCTTGCATCCAGGCGGCAAACTGATGCCATGGCAAAGCCTGGTGCCCACCGGGCAAGGCGCGCGGCGCGTCGCTGCGGCAAACGATCAGCCCCTGCTCCCAAGCCTCGCTGCCCAAGGTGCCCAGCAGACGGGTCAAGGGTGCCAGATGACCGGCATTGGGGCTGGCTGTGAGCTTGATCTCCACCGCCTGCAATTTGCCGCCAATGGCAATCAGCAAATCGACTTCCAGACCATCGTGTGAGCGCCAGAAATACAACTCGGGCTTGCGACCCGCTGCCATGAACGCCTTGACGACCTCGGTGACCACCCAACCCTCGAATAGCGCCCCCGCCATGGGGCCGGCCAAAGCGGCGCTGGCATCGGGTTGGCGCGTCAGCAAACTGACCAGTGCAGCATCCAGAAAATAGAATTTTGATGCCTTCACGACCCTTTTGCCGTAATTGCGGTGCCAGGGTGGCAAGAAATGGGCGATGTACGATGCCTTGAGAATGCTGCCCCAGGACTTGACGGTCGGCTGGCTGATGCCGAGTTCGCGCGCCAGCTCGGCCGCGTGAAACTCCTGGGCATGGCGGGCGGCGGCCAGCGTCAGAAACTGGTTGAAGACCCGCAGATCGGGCACGTTGCGAATCTGGCGCACATCGCGCTCAATGTAGGTTGACACGTAGCTGCGCAACCACAGATCGCGCCGCTGCGGGTACAAGGCCACGCCCGGATAGCTGCCCGACCACAGGGTTTCGTCCAAGGTGTTACGGGGGTACTCGGTATGGCTAAAGGGCGGCAACTCCAGAATGGCAACCCGCCCGGCCAGCGATTCACTCACGTCGCGCATCAGCGCAAACTGCTGTGAGCCGGTCAGCAGCCATTGCCCATTACGCTCCGGTTGGCGGTCGATGCGCATTTTCAGGTGCTGCATCAATTGCGGAACGTATTGAATCTCGTCCAATATCAACGTCTGCTGTCCAAAGCGCGCCAGAAACCCGTTGGGGTCTTGCACGGCATAGTCACGTTCCAGCGGGTCGTCAAAGCTCACATAGTCTGCGTGTGCGCCCGCTTCGTGCAGCAGAAAAGTGGTTTTGCCGGACTGGCGCGGCCCGGTGAGCAGCACCGCCGGAAAACTGCTCAGTGCTTGTTGCAGGGTGAGGGCGAGGGTGCGTTGTTGGTACATGTGACAATACTAAACTAAAAGTGGATTTTAGTTTTGGCAAAACATGGGGGCCAGGTTTAGATTTGTAGCGTTGTTTCCTGCCACTGACGCACTTTCTCCATCGCATAAAAAACAGCCCGTTGCGCATAACTTCCAGTTCCACACACCAACTTAGCCCCCAGCGGCCATGACCCTGTAGCAAAGGCATTCGGCCAACGAAGGGGCGGTTGGTCTATGTGCTGCGGCGGTGAATCTGGCTTGGCTGTGAAACCAAGGCCGGCAAGGCGAGTAATGGCAGCGGTTAGTGGTCGTGCACCCCTGTCTTCTCCCAGTGGGCGAGGGAAAAAAGCCGAAGCGCCACATTGGTTTGAATTGCACCCGGCCTGCGTGACAATCAGCAATCTGAACCATGATGACCATGTGATGCAAGCAAAATCTTTCCCGGGTGGCCTGGTGTACAGCACTGAAGGTGGGCGCATGTGCCCTGGCTGCCGTCAGCCCGTGGTTAACTGCCAGTGCCGCACCGCGATGTCCAAGCCGGCAACGGACGGTATTGTCCGCGTGTCGCGCGAAACCAAGGGCCGTGCCGGCAAAGGGGTCACACTGGTCAAGGGGCTGGCGCTCGACAAGGCTGCGCTCGAGGTGCTGGGCAAACAGCTCAAAGCCGCCTGTGGTTCGGGTGGCACGATGAAAGACGGTGTGATTGAAGTGCAGGGTGACCACTGCGTGCGCGTGATGACGCTGCTACAGGCTCAGGGTTACAAGGTCAAGCGCGCGGGTGGTTAAGGCATGAACCCCGAAGACCTGCAACTGCTGGTGACGCGCAGCATGCCCTTTGGCAAGTACAAGGGGCGAGTGATCGCTGATCTGCCAGGCGACTACCTGCGCTGGTTTGTGCGTGCGGGGGTGCCCAAGGGGGAAATGGGCCGCCTGCTGGCGCTGATGCACGAGATTGACCACAACGGCCTGTCTGATCTGCTGAAACCTTTGCGCGGAAAATAATGGGCGACGGCACCGACGCAACCGGCTCTGCGAGTCACTTGCCATCGTCGTGCACCTCCCTTGAAAAGCCACGGCATGCCACAAGCTGTCTAGCAACTTGGAGGATTCGTCATGCGTATCGAAAAATTCACAACCAAATTTCAGGAAGCCCTGGCTGACGCGCAAACGCTGGCCTTGACCAACGACCACGCCTATATCGAGCCGGCCCACCTGCTGGTAGCCATGCTCAGGCAGGAGGATGGCCCCAAAGCCTTGCTGCAACGTGCGGGTGTCAATGTTCATGGGTTGTTGACGGCGGCTGAGGCAGCGGTGAAAAAACTGCCGCAGGTCACCGGGCAGGATCAGGTGCAGGGCGGGCCCGAACTGGGCAAGCTGTTGCAGGCCACCGAAAAAGAAGCCATCAAGCGCGGCGACCAGTTTGTCGCGGGCGAGTTGTTTTTGCTGGCCTTGTCCGATGCCAAGGGCACACTCGGCGACGCAGCGCGCAACCAGGGTCTGACGCGCAAAAACCTGGAAACTGCGATTGATGCCGTGCGCGGTGGTCAGAACGTGGACAGCGCCAATGCCGAAGACCAGCGTGAATCGCTCAAAAAATACTGTCTGGACCTGACCGAGCGCGCCCGCATGGGCAAGCTCGACCCGGTGATTGGCCGCGACGATGAAATCCGCCGTGCCATCCAGGTGCTGCAGCGCCGCACCAAAAACAATCCCGTCTTGATTGGTGAACCTGGCGTGGGCAAAACGGCCATTGTGGAAGGCCTGGCGCAGCGCATTGTGTCGGGTGAGGTGCCCGATTCGCTCAAGGGCAAGCGGGTGCTGAGCCTGGACATGGCATCATTGCTGGCGGGGGCCAAGTTCCGCGGTGAGTTTGAAGAGCGTCTGAAAAATGTGCTGAAAGACCTGGCCAAGGACGAAGGCCAGACCATTGTGTTCATTGACGAATTACACACCATGGTCGGTGCTGGCAAGGCCGAAGGTGCCATGGACGCGGGCAACATGCTCAAACCTGCGCTGGCGCGTGGTGAGTTGCACTGCGTGGGCGCCACCACGCTGGACGAATACCGCAAATACATCGAAAAAGATGCTGCATTGGAGCGCCGTTTTCAAAAGATTCTGGTCGGTGAGCCGTCAGTCGAGGCCACCATTGCCATCTTGCGTGGGCTGAAAGAGCGTTACGAGAAACACCACAACGTCGAGATCACCGACCCGGCCATTGTGGCTGCCGCTGAGCTGAGCCATCGCTACATCACCGACCGCTTTTTGCCCGACAAGGCGATTGATTTGATTGACGAGGCTGCCAGCAAGATCAAGATCGAGATGGATTCCAAGCCTGAAGTCATGGACAAGCTGGATCGCCGACTGATCCAGTTACAGATCGAGCGCGAAGCCGTTAAAAAAGAAAAAGACGAAGCCTCGCTCAAGCGCCTGGAGTTGATCAACGTTGAGATCAAGTCGCTGCAAAAGGAGATTGCCAACCTGGACGAGATCTGGAAGATGGAAAAAGCCAGCGCCCAGGGCAGTGGTGATCTGCGCGAACAGATCGACCAGCTCAAGTTCAAAATTGAAGAGCTCACCCGCAAGGGCGATTTCAACAAGGTGGCTGAGCTGCAATACGGCAAACTGCCCGAGCTGGAAAAGCGCCTGAAGGAAGCCCAGCTCAAGGAGTCCAGCCGCGCCGAAGGTGCGGCACCGCGCCTGCTGCGCACCCAGGTGGGTGCCGAGGAAATTGCCGAGGTGGTGAGTCGCGCCACCGGCATTCCTGTCAGCAAAATGATGCAGGGTGAGCGCGACAAGCTGCTGCAAATGGAAGACAAACTGCACCAGCGTGTGGTGGGGCAGGATGAGGCCATTGCTGCCGTGGCCAACGCCATTCGCCGCTCGCGCTCGGGCTTGAGTGACCCGAACCGGCCCACCGGCTCCTTCCTGTTCCTGGGGCCGACGGGTGTTGGCAAGACCGAGCTGTGCAAGGCGCTGGCGGGTTTCATGTTTGATTCCGAAGAGCACCTGATTCGCATCGACATGAGCGAATTTATGGAAAAGCATAGCGTCGCACGCTTGATTGGCGCGCCGCCCGGCTATGTAGGTTACGAAGAGGGCGGCCACCTGACCGAGGCGGTGCGGCGCAAACCCTATGCCGTGCTGCTGCTCGACGAGGTTGAAAAGGCGCATCCGGATGTGTTTAACGTGCTGCTGCAGGTGCTTGACGATGGCCGCCTGACCGATGGCCACGGCCGCACCGTGGATTTCAAAAATACCGTGATTGTCATGACCAGCAACATTGGCTCACAAATGATCCAGAACATGGTCGGGCAAGACTACGAGGATGTGAAAGAGGCGGTAACGGCCGAGTTGAAGAACCACTTCAGGCCCGAGTTTTTGAACCGTATTGACGAGACGGTGGTGTTCCACTCGCTGGATGCTTCGCACATTGCCGACATCGCCAAGATTCAGCTGTCGGTGTTGAAAGCCCGTCTGGCGCACATGGAGCTTGGCCTTGAGGTGAGTGACGCAGCGGTGGCCGAACTCGCCAAGGTCGGTTTTGACCCGGTGTTTGGCGCGCGGCCACTCAAGCGTGCGATTCAGCAGCGGCTGGAAAACCCGCTGTCCAAACTGCTGCTGGAGGGCAAGTTCGCGCCCAAAGCCGTGATCCATGTCGATGTGGACACGATTCGCGCACCGGGGCAGTTCAGCTTTTCATGAAAATGCACTTGAATGATCAACCGCCCACCCGACGATCGGTCTGTCGGGTGATGCGGTCGGTTTGTCCCTAGAATCAGGGCACACCATTGTTCGCCTGTCACTGCCGGGCTCAAGCGCTATGACCACCGAAGAAATCAGCTTCACCGACCTGATCGCCTCATCGATTCATGACATGAAGAACTCGGTGAACGTTCAGGTTGACAGCCTGGAAAAAATGGCGATTGATGCGCAGTTGCGTGGTGACCTCGAAACCTTTGAGCGTCTGGTGGCGGTGATCGCGCAAGCGCACCGCATGAATGACAACCTGATCCAGCTCCTGAGTCTTTACAAGTTTGGCAAGGCCATTTACCCGCTGGATATTGCCGAGCAGTCGGTCGCCGATGTGATCGCCGAGGCGCTGTTACAGACCCGGGCGGTGCTGGATTTCAAGGGGATCAGCGTTGCAGTGGATTGTGAACCGGACTGTTACTGGTACTTTGATCGTGATCTGATGACGGGCGTGCTGCTGAACGCGCTTAACAACGCCATCAACTATACGCAGGACAAGATTCGTGTCGAGGCACGCCTGTCTG
>JAIFMA010000070.1 GCA_020048795.1 Rhodoferax sp. | reverse complement strand
AGCGCCCACTCTTGCAAGATGTCGCCGAGTTGCCCGCCAATGGTGACCGGTGCCTTGACGGCCACGGCCTTGAGTTTGGCACTGTCCTTTTCGATGAAGCGGTGACTGCCGGCCTTGTAACTGTCCTTGAGCACACCCAGGCCGATGGCGCTGGCGCGTTTGTCCCAGTATTTGATCAGCTTGCTGGCCTTGACCAGGCTACCGTCGGTGCCCAGACGTTTCACCAGCATGGCTTCGCCCAGAAAGCTGGTGTTGAATTCAAAATCCTGGGCGCTGGCCCCCAGGCTGATACCGATCACTGTTTTCATATGGAACCTGATAAAAGTACTGATTTGGAGAGACGCAACTACAAGAATTCTTTCACACGGTGCATCATGCCCGACTGAATCGGCTCCATACAGCCCCGATGTTTTCACAATTAAGGAACTCTATTATGTTTGCGAATTCGTTGACCGGTCTGGTGCGCTCGGTTGGACTGTCCACCGTGATGCGTGCTGCGGGCATGGTCACTAAACTGTTGCCAATCCCACAGCCGACCATGATGGTGGGACCGGGGTCGAGTGCGCGCCTGGGGCAGGCGATCAATGACTTTGGCCACACCCGGGTACTGATCGTGACTGACCCGGTGGTGTCGAAACTTGGCCTGATGGCACCACTGTTGCAGGCGCTCAAAGCCGGTGGTACCGACTATGTGGTGTTTGATCAGATCACACCGGATGCGCCGATTGCGCTGATTGAAAAAGGCGTGGTGGTTTTTAAGGCGCAGGGTTGTGATGCCATTGTGGCGTTTGGTGGGGGCTCTGCCATGGACGCCGCCAAGGCGATTGGTCTGGCTGCCGCCAACCACAAACATCCGGCGCAACTGGTGGGTTACTTCAAGGGACGGCGTGCACCGGCCCCCATTTATGCCGTGCCAACCACCGCAGGAACCGGTTCTGAAGTGACGGTGGCGGCTGTCATCTCCGACCCCGAGACCAACCGCAAACTGGTGATTGCCGATACCCGCCTGGTGCCACGCATGGCTGCGCTCGACCCTGCGCTGATGGTCGGCTTGCCGCCGGACATCACCGCAGCCACCGGCATGGACGCGTTAACCCACGCCATCGAGGCCTTTGTCGGCCATTGGGGCACGGTGTTCACGGACCGCATGGCCTTGTCGGCGGTGGGCATGATCTATGAGAACCTGCCAGTTGCCTACGTCAATGGCCAGGACCTGGCGGCACGCGAAAAGATGGCTTTGGCCGCCAACTACGCCGGCCAGGCTTTCACCCGCGCCAATGTGGGCTATGTGCATGCCATTGCGCATCAGCTCGGCGGCCTTTATCACACGCCGCACGGACTGGCGAATGCCATCATGCTGCCGCAGGTGCTGCGTTTTTTGAGCCCGGCCATCACCGGCAAGCTGGCGTTGCTGGCGTTGCGCGTCAAAGTGGGTAAAAAAACCGACACTGAGGAGGTGCTGGCGCACAAGTTTCTGGACTCGATCGATGCCATGAACATCCGCCTGGGCATCCCGACCACACTGGCGGCGTTGCGTGAAGAAGACATTTCAGCCCTGGCACGCGCCGCCTGCCGCGAGGCCGATGCCAACTACCCGGTTCCGCTGTACATGTCGCAGGCGATTTGCGAGCAGGTGATCCGTCAGGTGTTGCCAAGCCACCCCGCTGTCGCAACGCTGCCCAGGAAAGCACCTGTCAAGCAGGGGGGCCGAAAGACAGCATCAGGCGCAAAGACCCGGACCGAGCCCTTGGCTTTGACCTGATCGAATTCAGGGGGGTGTATGGCCGCGCGTTAGGGCTGCTGCAGAGTGAGTTGGGGCCATTTTGGGCTGAGGTCCCTAATCACGGACTATATTTCTCATCAATCACCACACCGGGCGGTTTTTGCCTGACAATTGCTGCACTGCAACATTTATTAAAAGGATCCCCATGTTCAAGAACACACCCTTCGAAGCGATCACCAAGACCCTGCAAGACAATGCCGGCAAATTCAATCCTGCCGCTGCCCAGGAGGCGATCCAGCCTGTGATGGATAACTTGAAGGCCTGGGGCGAGATGGCTCAATCCCAAGCCAAGGCCGCCCAAGCTGCTGTGGCCGAAAGTGTCGAATCCCTCAAGAGCAGCAAGGCTCCGCAAGATGCCATTGAATGCCTGCAAACCTCTGCCGAGACCGGCATGGCTCTGGCGGCCAAGCACCTGAAAGAGGCCACCGCTCTAGGCGTAGCGCAATTCCAGGCCAGCATCCAAGCATTTGAAAAATTACACCCAGCCCCCGAAAGCCTGTCTAGTGTCAGCAAAACCCTGAAGGCTGCCGCTGCCACCATGGAAACTGCGTTGGATACGGCCCTGAAGAACGGCGCTGCCGCCGTGGCCGCCGTCAAGAAATCGCGTTAAAGATTCGCCGCCGCCCCTACAGCAGCAAGGCTGCCAGCGCTGCCAGTGCGGCGGTTTCGGCACGCAGCACTCGTGGACCCAGGGTGACGCGCTTGAAGCCCTTGATCAGGGCAGCATCTTCTTCAGTGCGACCCAGGCCACCCTCGGGGCCCGACAGGACGGTGACTTGGCGGGCAAAGGGCCATACTTCTTGTGCGCCAGCGCCTGTGTTATCCGGTTGCTGTTGTGCCGCTGCAACAACGCGCAAGTTCAATGCATCCGTCCGCACCGACAGTAACAGCCCAAGCTCCTGGTTCGCACCAAACCCCGGATAGCCTTTGAGCCATCGCATCAACTGCATCACCTCATGAATCACCGGCACCTGGTTGCCGCCGCACTGCTCACACGCGGCGATGGCGACACTGTGCCAATGGGCCACTTTTTTGTCAGCCCGCTCGCCGCTGAGTCTGAGCACACTGCGTTCGGTCATCAGGGGCTGGATGCTGGCCACGCCGAGTTCGGTGGCTTTTTCCACCAGCCAGTCCATGCGTTCATTGGTGGGCATGCCAACCGCCAGGTGCACCCGTCGGGCCGGTTCACGCTGCGTTGGCACGTAGTCACCGACCTGCACCTGCACGTTGGTGCGGCCCATCTGTGTGACGGTGGCGGCAAATTCTCCGGTGCACTCCGGTGCTTGCCCGTGGGGAGCCATGACACCACCCTGAAATAGCGTGATGGCAGCGCCCGGCTGTAGCCGTAGCACCTGCACATGGCGTGCCGCACCCGCCGGCAAATCCAGCAATGTGCCAGTGGTCAGGACACCAGGGCAAAAAAATCGGGGCATGATGCAGGACTCAAATCGCTACAAAGTAGATAGCTATTGACGCTTGATGTATAAGGGCTGGAGGCCTATTTTGTTATTGACGACCGAAGCCGAAGACAATGGGCTCGACAAAACCCTCGGCCTGGTCCACCAGGCGTAGCAGTGCTTTAAGCTCGCGGTAGCGCGCGCAGGTGCTACGGACATAGCTGATGAAGCGCGGTGTGTCTGCCAGGTACCGGGGCTTACCGTCGCGCAGGGTCAGGCGGGCAAAAATGCCGGCCACCTTCAGATGCCGCTGTAGCCCCATCCATTCCACAGCGCGGTAAAACTCGCCAAAGTCGTCACCTACCGGCAGACCGGCCTGGCGTGCCTGCTGCCAGTAACGTACCGTGACATCCAGGCAGAAGGCTTCGTCCCAACTCAGAAAGGCATCGCGCATCAGGCTGGCGATGTCGTAAGTGATGGGGCCATAGACCGCGTCCTGAAAGTCCAGTACTCCCAAAGCGCTGGCAGCCTCTCTGGGGGCCATCAGATTTCTGGGCATGAAGTCCCGGTGGACATAGACGCTGGGTTGCGCCAGGTTGGCTGCCACGATCTGGTCAAAGCTGCTGTCCAGCGTCAGGCGCATGGCATCCGTGATCACCAGCCCTTTGTGTCGTCCCAGGTACCATTCGGGAAACAGCGCAAGTTCGCGTCGCAGCAAAACCTCGTCATAGGGTGGCAGCACGCCGGGCCGGGATGCCAGTTGCCAGGCAATCAGCGCCTCCACCGCCTGCAGGTACAGCGGCAGATTGGCCTGTGCATGATCCGGGTTGATGACCTGCATCATGGTCATGCCGCCCAGATCACTCAACAGCATGAAGCCTTGTGGCTCGTCCCAGGCCAGTACGTCGGGCACAGTCAAGCCAGCCACTTTCATCAACCGGGCTACCTTGACAAAGGGTTGGCAGTTTTCCTGCTGCGGTGGCGCGTCCATGATGATGCTGCTGCCCTGGTCCGAATCGATGCGGAAATAGCGTCTGAAACTGGCATCGGCGCTGGCCACGCGCAGCGTGCCAGTATGCAGGCAATGCACCGGAGCGACTTGCGTCAGCCACGCCGCAAACTGGACGGCGCGCTGTGGGTCGGGCCAGACAATGCCGGTCATCGGAGGGGCTTGGGGGTTGGGGGCTTGGCTCATGGATAATCCATTCTACAAACCCGGTCGATCGCCCGTTTTTTTCCCAATTTTTCGGTTTTCCCCTTACGCTTACCCTTTTTCGCCTGTTCCATGCGCTTTTTGATGCTTGATGCTTCTGTCAAGGCTTGCCGGGCTTGTTCACGCCTGCCGGGTTTGTGGGTCGTGGGGGTGACACTGTTGCCGCTGGCCGGACAGGCCCAGCCAAGCCCCACGGAGGTGGTGGTCCTCAAGGACAGTGCCGTGTTGCAGGAGCGCATTGAACCCTCCACCCGCACCGGGCTGCCCAGTTTCGTCAGTGGCGAGCAGATCACCGGGCGGCCAGATCATGAAACCGTGATTAACGGTGATGCTGTGCTGCGCAAAGGTGACATGGTGATCAAGGCCGACCGGCTGGAATACAACCAGATCACCGATCTGGCCAAAGCACGCGGTCATGTGCGCATCAACCGCGCTGGCAATGTTTATGAAGGCTCGCTGCTGGAGTTGCGGGTGGATGCCTTTGAGGGATTCTTCAACCAGCCAAGCTACCATTTTCTGAAAAATCAGGCCCATGGGCAGGCTGACCGGGTCGATTTTCTGGATGACCAGCACGCCATCATTCGCAACGCCAGCTTGACCACCTGCAAGCGTTTGCCGGGCCCGGACTGGTTGCCCGACTGGATCCTCAAAGCCGCCAGCATCAGCATCGACAACCAGGAAGACACCGGCACCGCCCAGGGTGCCTTGCTAAGTTTCAAGGGTGTACCCCTGCTGCCCATTCCCTATCTGAGCTTTCCGCTAAGTGATCAGCGCAAGTCGGGCTTTTTGCCGCCAACCATCGGTTTGGACAATGTCAACGGTACCGAATACTCTCAGCCCTACTACTGGAACATCGCGCCAAACCGCGATACCACCATCACCCCGACGCTAATGAGCAAGCGCGGACTCAATCTGGGCAGTGAGTTTCGCTACCTGGAGCCTGGTTATACCGGTGCGGTGCGACTGGACTGGATGCCGGTGGATACGCTGCGCGATACCAGCCGCTGGGGCCTGAACCTGAACCACCAGTCGCGGCTGGCCAGTGCCTGGACCGACGGTGCCATGGTGCTGAATCTGAGCCTCAATCGTGTTAGCGACGACAACTACTGGCGCGATTTCACCCACACCAATGGCTCGCTGACGCAGCGTCTGCTGGCCAACGATGCCGTGCTGGCCTGGAACAATGGGTTGTTTGCCAGCACGCTGCGTACACTGAAATGGCAAACCCTGCAAGATGCCAGCGCGCCCATCGTTCCGCCCTATGACCGGCTGCCGCAGTTGGCAACACGTTACGCCCGCCGTGATCTGGGCGGCCTGAACCTCTCGATGGATGCGGATTTCACCCGCTTTGAGTCCGACAGTACCCTGACCGGTCAGCCCAATGCACGGCGCGTGTTCTCCCTGTTGCAGGTCAGCCGTCCGTGGC
>JAIFMA010000239.1 GCA_020048795.1 Rhodoferax sp. | reverse complement strand
CCGGTCGATGAGTTTTTGTGCGTGGCGCACCAGGTCGGCAAAGGCCACCGCCGGGTTTTGCTGGTGCAGGCCCAGGATGAGTTCCTGGCGCAGGGTTTTGTAGTCGGTGTACAGCGCCTGGGTGATGTCGCGCTCCAGTGCGGCGTTGTCTTTGAGCAGCGCAGCCGTGGCCCCTGAAAGCAGGTTGTCGGCTTTCAGCAAACCAGTGAAACTGGCGTAGTGCCCGGGCTGCAGCAGGTCTGGCACCTGCCAGCTCTCAAAAGCGGCACGGCCATAACCCAGCGCGTACAGACGCACTTCAACGCAGTTGCTGACCAGCACAAACTGGCTGCCGGGCAGGTCCATGGCGTATTCCCAGGCCTGCTGCACCGGGCTTTTGTGGCGGCCGGGCATCAGCGCGTCCAGGTTGCCGGTTTTGGGGCCTTTCAGTTCAAACGGGGCCACCACCTGGCGCTGGTCGCTGCTAAAGATGCCCAGGGCAGCATCGGCGCTGCCGCTGGCGGCCCCTTTTTCGTGGTGCAGCGTCCACACCTGAGCGCCCATGAGCTGGTAGCCCAGCAGTTCAACAAAAAAGTGCTGCAAAAAGGCCGGCCGGATGGACTCTTCTTTTTCGCGGTTCAGACCGCTTTTCAGGCTGTCGATCCACTGCGCGATGATGGCCTGGTGCGCCTCGGGCAGCGCCAGCGCGGCAAAGCGCGAGCTGATCAGTCTGGGGCTGAACAGGGTTTGGGTGAAGACATCGCGCGGCATGGTCGGGGCATTCTAAGAGGCCAGGCTTTGCGGGCCGTTTGTTTCTCGAGCGGTAGGGGTCTGATGACACTCAGCGGGTCAACCACTCGCATCACCCATACCGGGAACCCGGCGCTTCAACGGGTGGGAGCGCAACGCGGCGCTTCAGACGCGTTGTGCGTCAACGGGGTGCCTTTCGTCTGCTGCATCTCTGCCCACACCGCATCCAGTTGAATGCTGATCGCTTCAAAAAAAGCCACTGCCGCGGCGCTGGCGGCCGGGTACTCTGGCCTGGGGCACTCGGCGTCGGCAAAGCTCAGAAAGGCCTGCCATTTTTGCCGTGACTGGTCACCGTAACCGGTGTAAAACTGCATTGGCAGGGCGGGTCCGGAGAATTGTCGCAACAAGCGGGCGATGACCTGTCCGCCCATGGTGGAGCCCTCGACGGTGTACAAAATGCCAATCAGCGCCCCCTGGCCGGGTGCGATCTTGACGGCGTTCAAATGCGAGGCTGCCGGCAAACGCCCCAGCGCCATCAGGTCGGCCTCCAGGGCTGGCAGCTTGCGGCGCGAGGCGTAGTCAAACCAGCCAGCCTGCTGGCTCAAGTACGCGTCAATCCAGTGCTCAGCCCAGTGGTAAACCGGATGCAGCGCCGACAGTGCATCGCCATACTGGTCAACGCGCATTTTTGCGGTCAGCAGGGGTGCCAGCAGCGGATGGTGGTCCAGCACGTGATGCGCCTGCTTGGTGGCCTGGCGCAGCCGGTGCTGCAACTCTGAAGGAGGTGGGCTGTGTGGCATGGCTTACTTTTGTCCGGCCACCAGGGCCTCAAAATCTTGCAGCGGCAATGGTCGGCTGAAAAAATAGCCCTGATAGTTCAGGCAACCCAGGCTGGCCAGCACATTGCGCTGCCCAATGGTTTCCACCCCTTCGGCGATCACCGTCATGCCCAGGTTTTGTCCCAGCGTCACAATGGTTTTGGCAATGGCGGCATCGTTGGGGTGGGTCACGATGTCGCGCACAAAAGACTGGTCAATCTTGAGCTGGTCCAGCGGTAGCCGTTTCAGGTATGACAGCGACGAGTAGCCGGTGCCAAAGTCGTCGAGCGAAAAATACACGCCCTTTGACTTGAGCGTTGTCATCTTGGCCACGATGTCGTCGGCATTGGTGAGCAGCAGGCTTTCGGTCAGTTCCAGTTTGAGTTTGTCCAATCGGGCACCAGCGAGTTCCACGGTGCTCAGCACACGCTGCACAAAGTCGGGCAGGCCAAATTGCCGGGCACTGACGTTGACCGCCAGGCTCAGGTGGGCCTTGTCGGGCTGGCTGGCCCAGGTCTTGAGCTGGGCGCAGGCAGTTTCCAGCACCCATTGGCCCAGCGGCAGGATCAGCCCGGTTTCTTCAGCCAGCGGAATGAATTCGGTCGGAGAAATCAGCCCGCGTACCGGGTGCTGCCAGCGCACCAGCACCTCGGCACCAACCATGCCGCCCTTTTCATTCACCTGGGCCTGGTAATGCAACAAAAACTGGCCTTGGTGGATGGCCTGGCGCAAATCAACTTCAAGCGCCGCCCTGGCCTGTACCGCGGCCTGCATGTCGGGGTCAAAAAATCGCAGCGTGTTGCGCCCGGCGGCCTTGGCCTGGTACATGGCGGTGTCGGCACGTTTGATCAGTTCATCAGCTGAAACCGTCTGGTCGGCAAACAACGCAACCCCGATGCTGGAGGTGCAGAAGTGGCTCAGATAACTTGGCGTGCTGTCCGGTGGGCTGACATTGAGCAAATAGGCCTGGCCCAGACTGGCCAGAACTTTTTCGCCGACACTTTCGGCTTGCAAAGCCGCCTGATCACCCTCACCGAGGTCTTCCAGGATGACGACAAACTCGTCGCCACCGAGTCGCGCCACTGAATCACCCCCCCGCACACTGGACAGCAGCCGCGCTGCCGCACCGATCAGCAGCAAATCACCCACAGCGTGGCCCATGGTGTCATTGAGGTTTTTGAAATTGTCCAGGTCAATCATCATCACCGCACCCTGACGATGGCGTCGGGTGGCATTGACAATTGCCTGGCGCAGCCGGTCGAGCATCAGGCGGCGATTGGGCAGCTCGGTCAGATGGTCGTAAAACGCCAGGTGTTCGATTTTTTCGGCTGCCTCCTTGCGATCTGTCATGTCGGTGAAAGTGCCGACATAGTGCGTGACTTGGCCCGCCGGGCCTTTGACCGCTGTGATCGAAAGCCAGCCGTAATAAACCTCGCCGCTCTTATGGCGGTTCCAGATGTCACCTTGCCAGGAACCGGTGTTCTTGATGCGACTCCACATCTCTGTGTAAAAGGCCGAATCCTGGCGGCCTGAATGGAGCATGCGCGGGTTGTTGCCAACTGCCTCCTCGGCGCTATAACCGGTAATCCGGGTAAAGGCTTGGTTGACCTGCAGGATGACACCCTCTGCATTGGTGACCGTCATGCCCTCTTGTGACTCAAACGCAGTGGCGGCAATGCGAAGGTCCGCCTCGGCGCGCATACGTTCGGAAATGTCGATGATCAGCCGGACCACGGCAGTGGCCTGGTTTTTTTCATCACAAATGACGGTTGCCAGCAGATCGATCCAGACCAGTTGACCGGACCGGGTGACATAGCGCTTTTCCATCCGGAACGCATCGCGCTGACGCGCCATCAGTTCTGCCACCAGCGCAGATTCACGCGGCATGTCATCGGCCAGCGTGAATGTGCGCACGTTCATGCCGATCAGCGCCTGGCGCTGGTAACCCAGGATTTTGGCCAGACTGTCGTTGGCTTCGATCACCCTGCCATCCAGGTCGGTGATGGAAATGCCGAGATAAGCCTTTTCAAACACACCGCGAAAACGGGCCTCGCTGGCATGCAGCGCGGCTTCGGCCTGTTTGCGCTCGGTGATGTCAGTGAACAGCGCCACGCGCCGATCCAGCGCGCCGGTGTTGTCATAGATGCTGTTGATGGTCAACCATTCGGGGTAGATCTCACCGTTTTTGCGGCGATTCCAGATTTCGCCGCTCCACACCCCTTTATCCTCCAGGCGCTGCCACATGGCGGTGTAAAAAGCCCGATCATGCAGCCCCGAGTTGAGGATGGCGGGGGTTTGGCCTGTCACCTCCTGTGGGCTGTAGCCGGTCAGGGTGGAAAACGCCGGGTTGACGTTGAGGATGATGTTGTTGGCATCGGTGACCACCATGGCTTCACTGCTGTTTTCGTACACCGAAGCCGCCAGTCGCTTGTTTTCTTCGGCAACCCTGAGCTGTTGGCGCGAAAACAGCTCAGCCAGCGTCAGCGACAGCATGCGCGCCGCATCAATCTCGGGGTCGGTCCAGGGCGGCGATTCACCACGATTGGTCTGCACCCAGCGTTCGAATGAACGGCGAGGTTCGAGTTTGGGGCCCAATTCGTCTTGCACCAGATGCTTGACCGCCTCGCCAGCCCAGGGCGTGGTGCTAACGACCTCCTTGCGAAACCAAAGCAGGCACTGGTGTGCACGCTCATCCAGACTGATGGCCAACAGCCCGGAGGCGATGGTTGAAAAGTCGTCCGCGGGCGGATACTCCAGCCCCAGGGTGTGGGTCGCAAAAATTTGATTCTTGCGCAGAATCGGGCGTAACCAGTCCAGCAGCGAGCCGATGTCATCTGCTGGCGGCGCCACACCAATCGTGGTGAGCAGCGGGCCGGTGGCAATCGCCGCGCCGCTGGCGTGCACCAGGTCGAGCACTTCCTGTTGCAGGCCTTGCGCCAGCAACAACCCCGCAGGAGGGTGCTGTACCAGGCGGATCAGACCCGCCAGCCGGGGCAGCAGGTCGCGCACCCGGGCGTAATACCGGCTGCTTTCGCTGTAGGCAATGGCTGACAGCCGGATCGCCGCAGTTTTGGCCACCAGCTCCATGCTTTGACGCAGCTTGAAGGCCAACTGCCGGGGGCCTTCATGGTGGCAGGCAATCAAACCCCAGAGCTTGCCGTTTTGCATCAATGAGACTGACATCGAGGCGCGTACGCCCAGGTTGCACAGGTATTCCAGATGGATTGGCGACATGCTGCGCAGCACCGAAAACGACAGATCCAGCGATGGACCCACGGCCAGCGTCCCGGCCTGTTCCAGCGGGACTGACGGTGCGTCGCGGTCCACCAGAATCCGCACCAGATTGCGGGTGTAGAGCGCACGGGCGGGTGGCGGGATGTCGGAGGCCGGAAAATGATTGCCCAGAAACGAGGCGATGCCGTCCCTGCGACTTTCGGCAATGACCTTGCCGTTCCACTGGTGGTCAAATTGATACACCATGACCCGGTCAAAACCGGTCAGTGCGCGTACCTGTTCACTAATGACCGTGGCAAAGGCATCAATGCCCTGGGTGTCGGCCAGCAGGGCGCTGAGCAGCCGCTCGGTGGTGCCGACATCAATCGGCTGCACCATGTCACCGGTCTGGCCGGGGGGCTCGATTTCAATCACCAGCAAGTCGCCGGAGCGGTGTACCTGCGCCTGGAAGTCAAGCACGGCATCGCCGAGGCAAGTCTTGAATGTCAGCGCGATGGGATGGCACAGCGGTGCCACAGGCACCAGCGCGGCGATGGCGGACCAGGCCGGCTCGCCCAGAATCTGGCCAACCGGCAGCCCCAGTGGTGCGACCCAACCGGGCTGATCTGACTGGCCAAGAATGTGTTGCAGATTGGTGCTTGCGACCTGAATCACCGACGCATGGTCAATGGCCACCAGGGCACCATGGCTCTGGATGGCACCAATGTGCTGAATCGGTTCACTGGCGCAGCGTTTGAGCGCCTCTGTCAGTGCCGTAGCGCTGTTGAGTAACATGGTTTATTCCAATCGACCTTGTTATGAGCCGGTCAGCCACCCTCTGACGCAGGGCAAATTTCTGCCAGCGGAGGGTGATTGTGCTCTTTTTTGTGGCAGATTAACATGGCCTTGAACCAGCCAACGTCACGGCGACTGACTGAGAGTCTCTGCGGACGAGCGTGTCATTGCAGTCAGAGCTTGCCGGTTTCATCGCCTGTCACGCCATCCCTGTGGGCGGCGTGCCGATCAGGCCATCAGGTGGCGATAATTGCCAGCCAAACAAGGAGCTGGTGTGGATATGACGTTGCTGATCAAGGCCGCC
>JAIFMA010000110.1 GCA_020048795.1 Rhodoferax sp. | reverse complement strand
GCGCAATGGGGTGGTGCGCTGGCCGAATTTGTTCGCGCCAGCGATCAACTCGCTGATGAGCCCTATCTGGCCGATGTGGCAAGGCTGGAATGGGCGCTGCACAAGGCTGCCAGCGCCGCCGATGGCTTGGCCGATGCGGCCAGCTTTGCCCTGCTGGCCGAGCACGAGCCGACAAACATTTATCTGGCGCTGTCGCCCGGCTGCGCCACCCTGTGCAGCGGCTGGCCGGTGGTCAGCATCATCAACGCGCATCTGCTGCAATACCCCGAGTTGGCGCAAGTCGGCCAGTTAATTCGCGACCGAGTCGGCGAGGATGCCCTGGTCTGGCGCAGTGGCTTGCGGCCCCTGCTGCGGCAAGCGCAAGCCGGTGAAGCGGCGTTTGTCGCGGCCCTGCTGCGCGGCCAGACCCTGGGCGCGGCACTCGACCAAGCCCCCACGCTGGACATCGGCACCTGGCTGCCGATGGCGGTTCAAACCGGTTTGCTGCTGGCTGTGTGGCTCGCTTTGCCCGACTGAAAGTTATATGACAAACAGACCTCTAGCCCTTTTATGGCAAGCGCTAATAGCTATTTATTTTGCAGCAAAAAAGTGTTTTAATTTTTGAGGATGATGACCATGCAAACTGTTTCCAATGCATCACCAGCGCGTCCGGCGGATTTACTCAGCCGGGTACTCGGCCTGTTTCATGGCCTCAACGCGGCACTCGATGCGCTGCAACCCGCCGCGGCCCTGCTGGCGCGGGGTTATGTGGCCGAGGCGTTTTTCAAATCCGGCCTGACCAAGCTGCGCGACTGGGACACCACGTTGGCGCTGTTTCAGGACGAGTACAAGGTGCCGCTGCTGCCGCCCGACATCGCCGCCGTGCTGGGCACTGGCGGCGAACTGGTGTTGCCGGTGCTGCTGCTGCTGGGCCTGGGCGGGCGCTTTGGCGCGCTGGGCCTGTC
The DNA here is from genome assembly GCA_020048795.1 of Rhodoferax sp. Taxonomy (GTDB): domain Bacteria; phylum Pseudomonadota; class Gammaproteobacteria; order Burkholderiales; family Burkholderiaceae_C; genus Rhodoferax. Next base: position 10,262 of record JAIFMA010000110.1, on the reverse strand, counting down.
GGTGATGAACGTGGTGGCGGTGCTGTCGCTGGCCGAGATTGCGCCGGCTGCCTTGCAGCAGCACGTCACCTGGGGTGTCTTGCTGGCCGGGCTGACTGTCTTTGGCAGTGGCCGCTGGGCGCTTGACACCTGGCTGCTGCGGCGCTGGCTTGCATGGGCCGGCACCCGCTGAGCAAGCGCTGGCCGCTGTAAAAACATGCTAGTCTGTCACGCATGACGACCTCGCCACCGACACCCAACGCATCACCCACCGTCAAAACGCCATCCCGACGCTGGATGTATCGTTTGTCATGGCGGTTGGGACTGGGTTTTGGCACGCTGGTCGGGCTGATGCTGCTGGCGCTGGCGCTGGCCAGCTTGCAGATTCGCGCCATGACCGAGCTGACCGAGCGCTTTGCCACCCAGGACATGCAGCGCCTGCTGCGGGTGCAGTCGCTGTCGCTTACCACCGAAGGGGTCGGCAATGCCTTGCTGCACCTGATGAACGCACCGCGCAACCAGCGCGTGCCGGTCTATGCCGATGTGGACGAGCGCAACCGACGCATCGACGGCATCATTGAATCACTGACCAACAACCTCGATGAGCTGACGCAAGTCCAGACCCTGCGCCGCCTGGGTGAAGCCCGCGCCGCCTATGCCGAAGCCTTTATGGCCACGGTGGACGAAATCGAAGGCAACGAACCACAAGCGGCCCTGACGATTTACCGCGAGCAGGTGATGCCGGCGCTGCAACAGGTGCTGATCGAATCCAACATGCTGATCAACCGCGAGCGCGAACGCATCGAGCAACAAATGGCGCAGGCCCAGGCCCGGTTTGAACAACTGGCGCTTTGGGTGGCGGCGCTGTCGCTGCTGGCGGTGGGCCTGGGTGTGGCGCTGGCGCTGGGCACCACGCGCAGCGTGGTGTCGCCGCTCAAGCAACTCAAAGCCGCCGCCCAGCGCATAGCCGGCGGTGACTACCAGCACCCGGTACTGGCCACCGGCACCGAAGAGGTCGATCAGGTGGGTCAGGCCCTGACCGTCATGACCGGTGCCATTGCCGCGCGCGAGCACGAAATCGAACGGCTGGCGTTTCGCGATCCGCTGACCGACCTGCCCAACCGCACCTTTTTGCTGCAGACCGGCACGGCAACCCAGTGGCCATCCAGTCTGGCTTACCCAGCACAGGGGGGCGGGCAAGGCAACTGCCCGCAAGAACTGGCCGGCTGCCATTGCCGCAGTCTGCTGCTGTTTGATTTGGCGCGGCTGAAAACCATCAACGAGACGCTGGGCTTTGCCACGGGCGACACGCTGATCAAAGAGCTGGCCCGGCGGGCCCAGGCGGTACTACAGCCGGTGGATTCGGCCCGGATCGCGGGTCTGGCCGAGTTTTATGAGGGAAAAACCCTGCTGGCCCACGTCAGTGGCGGCATGTTTGCTATTGTTTCAGAGGTCAACGAGCGGGCTGCCATCGAGTGTTTGCAACACTGTCTGGCCGATGCCATGGTGCAGCCAGCCCAGTGCAGCGGCTACAGCGTGGACTTGAGTCTGGCGTTTGGCCTGGCTGATTCGAGTGCCGATGCAGTCCTGCCGGTGATTACCCTGCTGCGCAATGCCGAGGTCGCCCTGAGTGCCGCCAAGAAGGCGACGCAAGCTTTTGCCTGGTACAGCGCGGCGCAAGAAGCAGCGCGTTTGTCGCACTTGGGTCTGCTGTCGGATTTGCGCGCGGCGGTGGCGCAGTCGCAATTGCAAATGTGGCTGCAACCCAAGTTTTCGCTGCAAACCGGTGCCGCAGTGGGGGCCGAGGCGCTGGTGCGCTGGCAGCACCCGACGCACGGTTTTGTCTCGCCAGCGGAGTTTGTGCCGTTTGCCGAGCAGACCGGTGCCATTACCCTGGTCACCGACTGGATGCTGGCGCAAGCCATGCAGACCTTGCAACGCTGGCAGCACAGCCACCCGAAGTTGAGCATCAGCGTCAATGTCAGCACGCGTGATTTGCAGGACAGCACCTTTTGCCAGCGGGTGCGTGAGCGCATGGCGCACTACGGCATCGCAGCGCAAAAACTGCGGCTGGAGATTGTGGAGAGCGGCCTGATGCAAGACGCCCACACCAGCATCGCCCTGTTGCATTGCCTGCGTGATGCCGGTGTCGAACTCTCGATTGACGACTTTGGCACCGGCTACTCATCATTGGCCTATTTGCAGCAGTTGCCGGTCAGCGAACTCAAGATTGACCGCAGCTTTGTTACCGACATAGACAGCAAACCTGGCAGTCTGCAATTGACCAGAACCATGATCGAGATGGGTCACGGCATGGGGCTGATGGTCACCGCTGAAGGCATTGAAACCGAAGCCGAGCGCGACACCTTGAAAGGCCTCGGTTGCGATGTGATGCAGGGCTATTTCGGCAGCAGACCGTTGTTTGGCGACAAGCTGCAGGCTTGGCTGGATCACATTGGCGGTGCCCATTTTTGACAGAAGTGAATGTTGACTATTCATCAGCGTCATTGTCTTGATAGTTGCGCCACTGCCGCAGGGCGTGGCGCAATGGCCAGCGCAGTAACTTCTTTGCAAGTGCGGCTAAGGGGCATCATGAAACATTGGGCTTGGCAAACCAGTTGAGTTCCAAACAGGCCCGCAGTCGCAACCGGGCCCGGTGCAATTGAACATACAGGTTGGTCGGGGTCAGGTCCAGGTCCTTACAAATTTCTTCCACCGACAATTCCAGCCATTCACGCATCAAAAACAAGCGGCCCTGCACGGCGGGCAACTTGTTGGCGCAGGCATCCATGATGAGCATGAACTGGCGATTGCGCAGATCCTGCTCAGGGTTGCCCCAATCGGCCGGCGGCTCAATGAAGTGGCCATCGGACTGGTAACCCATCAATTCGAGCGGGTCGGCATCATCTTCAGTCTGAATGCTGCTGACGTTGACCTCGCGACCATGCTGGCGCAACAGGTCGATGATTTTGTGCTTGAGAATGCCGACCAGCCAGCTCTTGAGTTGCGAGCGCTGCTCAAACGCTTGCGGCTTGGACAGTGCGGCCAGCACGGTTTCTGATACGGCATCTTCGGCCCAGGCCTCGTTGCGCAGTTGCAAACGGGCGAACTTGAACAAGTAATCGTGCAGGTCAACAATTTGCTGTTCAAAGCTGGCCATGATGCTGTCCGTGGTTAAGGTGATTGAATTCTAGTGACTCCACCTGGCTGTAAGAAGTCAGCCATTGCAGCCAAATCAAGCGCCATGCCGGTCAAACGGTGTTCGGCCTGCTCAAAGGAACACTGTGAAACTTGGAATCAAACTTCTTGCGGCACCGCTGCTGACCGCGTTGGTGGTGTTTTCGGTCGGGCAATTGACTTTGGGTCTGGTCAACCAGCAAACCAGCAAAGTCGAACAGACCATCCTGTCGCAAAGCGACGACTACCGCACCTTGAGCAATGCCCAGGAGCAAATCGCCCAAATTCACACCGGTGTTTATCGCAATCTGGGTCTGATTGGTGCGATGGATGCCACGCAGATCCAGCAGTTGCGCGCCGATATGGCGCAACAGTTGGTCGGCTTCAAGCGCGTGGTTCAAGGCGCCGCCAGCATTGCCGCTCGGGATGCCGAGTCATTGCAAGCCGTCACCGACCTGGCCCGGTTGGCCGACCAATACGCCGGACAAATTGACCAGGCCGTTGGCCGCTCATCGGCTGAAACCGGGGCAGGTGCCGGTTTTGCGGTGATGCGCGATGCCGATGTCACTTTTGCCGCCCTGGCAAGTGCGACCCGCAGCTTGATTCAACATGTGGATGAATTGTCTGAAGCCACAGTGGCGCTTGCACAGCAGCGCACCAAAACCATCGAGCTGGTGCTGGCGCTGCTTGGCCTCGCCACGGTGCTTGCCGCGGTCTGGTTTAGCTGGCGCATGCAGCGCCATGTGGTGCGGGCGCTGCAACACGCCAGAGCGGTGGCGGGTCAAGTCGCACAAGGCAACCTGAGCTTGCAGGTTGACAGCGAGCGCGATGACGAGCTGGGTGATCTGTTGCGCTCGCTGGGCAAGATGAGCGCACAACTCAGCCAGACCATGCACCAGGTCAGCCAGTCTGCCGAATCGCTGCAAATCACCAGTGCCGAGATTTCTGCCGGCAATCAGGACTTGAGCCAGCGCACCGAACAGGCGGCCTCCAACCTGCAAGCGGCGGCCTCGGCGATGGAGCAGTTGACCTGCACGGTGTCACAAACCGCCGAAGCCGCCAGCCGCGCCAACCAACTGGCCAGTTCGTCCGCCGATGTCGCGGCTCAAGGCGGATCGGTGGTGTCGATGGTGGTGGACACCATGGACGGCATCAACGCCAGCTCGCGCCGCATCGCCGACATCATCGGGGTGATTGACGGGATTGCGTTTCAGACCAATATCCTGGCGCTCAATGGCCGTGGTAGCGACCGAAGTGCGCAGCCTGGCCGGGCGATCAGCCCAGGCTGCACGCGAAATCAAAACCCTGATTGGTGCCAGTGTTGAGCGTGTTCAGACTGGCTCCAGCCAGGCCAGCCATGCCGGCAACACGATGGCGGACATTGTGGGCTCTGCCCAACAGGTCGCGCAACTCATCGGCGAAATCACCTTGGCCAGCGCCGAGCAAAGTGCCGGCATTCACCACGTCAACGCCTCGGTGGTGCAACTCGACCAAATGACGCAGCAGAATGCCGCCTTGGTAGAACAATCTGCGGCAGCATCGGCCAGTCAGCGCGAGCATGCGGATCGGTTGGTCGAGTTGGTGAGCGCATTCAGACTTATGCAGTTTTTCCAGACCAAACAGCCTAACGCGGAAGCTTGAAAAATCAGCCGGCTCGTCACACTGCAGCGGCACACCGGCGGCGGTTTGTTAGCATGACAAAAAACCTTGTGGCGATCATGGCATGCCGTGGCGGCAGGCACCAGGGTCGGGCGCTCTGGGTTAACGTCCAAATTCAGCGGTGAGCGAAGCGAGTCCGCTGGAATGTAGAGTTAGGCAAAGGCTGCAACGGGACGTTGATGTGTTTCCAACCCTCGGCCTGGCTCTGGGCTTCGGACTTTCGAATCTCTTCGGCAATGCGCCGGATATCGAAGCCAGACTGTCCTGCCAAGGCTTCCTTGATTTTCCTGACTTCAACGAGGATTTCGTCATTCATTCTCTTCCCCCAATAGTTCTTCCGGTGTGCAGATGAACGGTAACAGCAAACCAACATGTTCCAGATGCGAAGCGATCCGCGCCTGAATGACAGGATTGGCAATGTGGCGGCAGTTCCACGTCAGCAAAAAGTCCATGCCGTGACTGGTAGCGATGGCGACATGTAAAGCATCTTCAGCTGCTTTTTTCGGGACAATTCCCAGAGCCAGCAGCGATTCTGCCATTTCAATAGCCCTTTCGTTGATCGCCAAAGACGAAAACTCTCGCACTGAATCCAGTCTGCGCAGGGCGGCAGTTGGGTCGCCTGCCCTGCATTCCCTGATCACCACATCAGACACAAAACAACGGTAAAGGTTGCGACGATCCCACCATCTGCGCGTAACCAGTTGGTGAGCTGCACCGATTAAAGAACTACTCTCCCGTGCAGAAAGGTAGCTTACGATGGATGTTTCGATATAGACCGTTGGCAGTTGATTTTCCATATTGACATCAAAAAATCTGTCGTCTGTTGATCTGCTTTTGCCATCCTGCCAGCCTGACTCTTGGAGAAGTGGCGCATGGCCGTGTCAATTCGTCGTGCCGCATTGTTCGGTGGATCGCAGTGTTGCCAACACCTCGGCGGTGGATAAGACCTGACAAAATTCTCCATTCAGACTCGCCAGGTGGACTCTGTGAATTTCGTCGGCTGTGATGTTCTCTCCGTCCAAACCTCTTCGATCAAATGTTGCAGTGGCATCAGAAACCAAGGTCGTGGCGAACCCCAGATTGCCAGCCATTCGTGTAGTGGTCGATACACAGTGGTCTGTGGTAAGCCCGACGATCACGAGATTGAGAATGCCATTGGCTCGCAGATGAGTTTCTAATGACGTTCCGATAAACGCACTATTCACTTCCTTGCGAAAAACTGCCTCGCCATCCTTGGGTTGGCCCTCCGACTTGAATTCAAAGCCAGCACAATTTCGGTGCAGCGGAGAATTTGGGTCGGTTGAACGGTGCTGAATGTGGATGACTGGCCGCCCCTGTTTACGCCACTCGTTAAGTAGCTGGACGATGTTTTCCTCAGCATCCAGATTATTTCTAGTGCCCCACACAGGGTCATCGAACCCTTTTTGTACATCAATCAAGATAAGAGCTGTCGTTTTCATACTGAGCCCTCGTCTTTGTCTAACGTCTGCGTTAACGGATGCCCATCTGGTCCAGCGCGGCTGCCAGATGGGCCACGCTGCGCTCGGCGTTATGCAGTTTTTCCAGACCAAACAGCCCCACGCGGAAGCTTGAAAAATCAGCCGGCTCGTCACACTGCAGCGGCACACCGGCGGCGGTTTGAAGCCCCAGCGCCAAAAACTTCTTGCTGTTCTGGATGTCGGCATCACTGGTGTAGCTGACCACCACGCCCGGTGCCTTGAAGCCGTCCGCTGCCACGCTCTGAATGCCACGGCTTTCGAACAACGCACGCACCTTGTTGCCCAGAGCCAGTTGTTCGGCCTTGACCTTGTCGAACCCGTAGTCGCGCGTTTCCTGCATCACCTCGCGCAAGCGGGTCAGCGCATCGGTGGGCATGGTGGCGTGGTAGGCATGGCCGCCATTTTCATAGGCCTCCATGATTTGCAGCCATTTTTTCAGGTCGCAGGCGAAACTGCTGCTGCTGGTGGCGTCGATGGCCGCGCGGGCACGGGCGCTCAGCACCACCATGGCGCAGCAGGGTGAACCGCTCCAGCCTTTTTGTGGCGCGCTGACCAGCACATCCACGCCGGTGGCTTCCATGTCCACCCACATGGCGCCGGAGGCAATGCAGTCCAGCACCATCAGGCCGCCCACCTCGTGCACCGCCTCACTCACGGCTTTCAGGTAATCGTCGGGCAGGATCATGCCGGCGGCTGTTTCCACATGCGGGGCAAACACCACATCGGGTTTTTTGGCGCGAATGCTGGCCACCACCTCGTCCACCGGGCAGGGAATCCAGGGTGACTGTTTGTCGCTTCCGGTGCGCCGGGCCTTCAGCACGGTGGACTCCGAGGGAATGCCGCCCATGTCGAAAATTTGCGTCCAGCGGTAGCTGAACCAGCCGTTGCGAATGACCAGCGTTTTCTTACCCGTGGCAAACTGGCGCGCCACTGCTTCCATGCCAAAGGTGCCGCTGCCAGGCACCAGCACGGCCGATTTGGCGTGATACACCTCCTTGAGGATGCCGGAAATGTCGCGCATCACGCCCTGAAAGCGTTTGGACATGTGGTTGAGCGCGCGGTCGGTATAGACGACCGAGAACTCCAGCAGGCCATCCGGGTCAATAGTGGAAAGAAGTCCGGGCATGAGAGGTGCTCCTGTAATGGGGGTAACGATGCTTGTCATTGTGCATTCCTGAATCAGCCGTATCGTTGTGGCTTGCCCCCGAGGTGCAATAACACTTGCGGTGGTTTGGCGTGGCGACACCCATGATCTGGAAAGGCAATCAGCTTAGCACGGGGCGTGATGGTAACGCCGCGCAGGGCTTGCCATGGCACTTCCAGATCATTTGTATCGAAGTGCAAAGCCACAACGACAAGGATGACTTTGAAACGGAATCAGATGAACCCACGGATCGCCCTTGCAGATCAGCCAACGGGCAAAAAAAAGCCCTGGCGCATTTTTCGGCCAGGGCTTTGTTGGGGTTGCGGACTGCTTAGTGGCTGGCCGCGCCGGAGGCGCCAAAACCGGTCTGGGCGCGCACGTACTGGTCTTCGAAGGCCTCGATTTCTTTTCCGGCGCGCACGCTGGAATCGGTCTTCGAGAAGATATAGGCCAGCACGAAAGCCACCGGCATGGCGAACAGCGCAGGCTGCGTATAGGGGAATAGCGGCGCTGCGTTATGCAGCACATCCACCCACACCGACTTGGAAAACACCACAAACAACACCGCGGACACCAGACCACCGTAACCGCCAAACAAGGCACCACGCGTGGTCAGCCCGCGCCAGTACATCGACAGGATCAGCACGGGGAAGTTGGCCGCAGCCGCCACACCGAAAGCCAGACCGACCATGAAGGCGATGTTTTGCTTCTCGAACAGAATGCCCAGAGCGATGGCCACGAAGCCCAGGCAGATGGTGGCAATCCTGGAAACCTTGATTTCGGCAGCTTCCGTGGCGCGCCCCTTCTTGATCACCCGGGCGTACAGGTCGTGCGAGATGGCCGACGCACCCGCCAGAGCCAGACCAGACACCACCGCCAGGATGGTGGCAAAGGCGACCGCTGCCAGGAAGCCCAGCAGCATGTTGCCGCCCACGGCGTTGGCCAGGTGCATGGCGACCATGTTGCCGCCGCCGATCAGCTTGCCACCCACCACCCCACCTTCAAAGAACTGGGGGTTTTGGCCCACGATGATGATGCCGCACAGGCCCATGATAAAAATCACGTTGAAGAAGTAGGCCACCAGACCAGATGCCACCAGCACCGATTTGCGTGCCGCCTTGGCATCGGTCACGGTGAAGAAGCGCATCAGGATGTGCGGCAGACCGGCGGTGCCAAACATCAGGCCCAGGCCCAGTGAGATGGCGGTCACCGGATCCGCCAGCAGGCTGCCCGGATACATCAGTTTGGGGCCCAGCTTGTGCACCGCGGTGGCCTTTTCAAGCAGCGTCTGGTAAGAAAAGCCAAACTGGCTGAAGGCCAGCACCATGACCAAGGTGCCGCCAATCAGCAGCATGCCGGCCTTGATGATCTGCACCCAGGTGGTGGCGACCATGCCGCCAAAGGTGACGTACACCATCATCAGGATGCCGACGGCGAAGATCGCCACGTTGTACTCCAGGCCGAACAGCAGCTTGATCAACTGGCCAGCACCCACCATCTGGGCAATCAGGTAGAAGCAGACCACGGTCAGTGATGAGATCGCGGCCATCGTGCGCACCTTGCCTTGGTCGAGGCGATAGGCGGTGATGTCGGAGAAGGTAAATTGACCCAGGTTGCGCAGCCGCTCTGCCATCAGGAACAAGATGATGGGCCAGCCGGCAAAGAAGGCCAGCATGTAAACGTAGCCATCGTAGCCCTGGGTATAAACCATGGCGGTCAGACCGAGCAGCGTGGCGGCAGACATGTAGTCGCCGGCGATCGCCATGCCGTTCTGAAAACCGGTGATGCCGCCACCTGCCGTGTAGAAGTCGGCGGTGGATTTGGTACGGCTTGAGGCCCAGTAGGTAATGCCCATCGTCATGGCGACGAAGATGCAGAACATGACGATGGCGTGCCAGTTGGTGGCCTGTTTCTCCAGGGCACCCTCAACTGGCGGGCCGGCAAAGACCATCGCCGACAGGATCAGCAGGCCCAGGACTGCGGTAATTTTTGAAAGCTGGCGCATCATTTGGTTTCCTTCCAGGCATCCATGACGATTTCTTCGGTCAGGGCATCAAACTCGGTATTGGCACGACGAACGTAAAGGGCAGTCAGCGCCCAGAAAAAGATGAACATGAATAGTTCCACGAAGACACCTGTGGTCAGCATGGAGCCTTCGGCAATCGGTTGCCCGAGTGATGCGGGCTTGAAGGCGACCACCATCACAAAGCCATAAAACATCGTCAGGACGATGGCTGCCAGGGTCCAGGCATACCGTCCTCGACGGGTGACAAGTTGCTGAAATTTCGGGTTGACCCGCATTAGCTCATACATTTTGCTACTCATAGCTATCTGCTCTCCATCGGTGTTGACGCAAATTCGCGCCGCCAGACTATATCTGATACCAGCGTTGATTCAGGCTTGCGACACTTCACGCCTCAGAGACTGGTGTCAAAACGGCGCGGCACTCCTTTGGCCCGCTGCGTTGATCGGTCTGGCCACGGCTGGCATCAACGGCGACTGGGGCAAATGGTCGATTGGACGACCGGGAGGCCCGAGGCATGCCAAATCTGACGGCCCAATGCACAGCCTGTTCATGCACAAGCCCTAAGCAACCAGTCCAGAAAAACCCGGCTTGCGGGTGGGCGCTCAGGGCCCTCTGGCTGCACCAGATAGTAGGCGCGCGGGTTGGCCAGCGCCCGGTCACAGGCAACCACCAGCGTGCCCGTGGCCAGTTCCTGGGCAATCAGCAGGCGCGGCACCAGCGCCAGGCCCATGCCACATGCGGCGGCAGCCACGGTCATGGAAAAAAGCTCGAAGCGCGG
>JAIFMA010000245.1 GCA_020048795.1 Rhodoferax sp. | reverse complement strand
GGCGGATTATGGCAGTGGTTATGGTTGATGGTCAAAAACGTTTTTGAGGCGAGCTGATCCATCAGACCTGACGCTCGACCACTTGATGCGTTGTTCGCCGAACGGCCAGCGTGACTGGCCCAGCATCGTGGCGCAGCAACACATCACGGCGGTTGCGCAAAAATCACGGCAATTCGATGCGCTGCCTGGTAATTACGAATGGCGGGTTCGCACACCCACACTACAAGTGTGTGGGTGTGGCTGCCTGAAATCAGTATTTCTGATCGTTTAGGTGAACTTGAAGGTGACCGGGCGAGCCAGCAGTTGGCTGAGCTCATTGGCGACATCAGCCATCAGCGCCTCCTGAGCATCTGGGCCTTCACCATGCAAATAGGCAAGTGCCAACAAGGTGAGCGGCTCAATTCCAAGCACGCTGGCGAGCTCGTCGACCTTGTTCAGTGTGGGCTGCCCGATGCCTCTCTCAAGCGAGCTGACGTAGGTCCGGCTTGAGACCAAGCCGAAAGCTTCCTGGCTGACATTGCAAGCCTTACGGGCCAACTTGAGCGCACCTGGAAAATTGTTTTGAGGTGAAGTGTCTGTGTTCATGCCCCAATTAGCACTCAATGAACTGTTTAACGCTACAATGTATAACATTCATTTCGAGGATCATTCAACATGTTCATGACACTTCAAGAGTTCAAATCCCCCATGAGCGATCGTTCAACTGCGGCTGATATGCAGATTTGGCAGAGAGTTGGCTTGGTATTCCAGAAACAATGGGTCATGTTGTCGATACGGCACTTGCAAATCGATAGTGACGGTGATGACGATGATGATTATTTTGAAACCATATTTTTGAGCAACTTCAATAGCTATTTTTCAAACAAACTGATTGTCAAAAACGAGAATCTCTTTCAGTTTGTATCCGGCTACATATTTATTCCTGTAAACGAAGACTCATGGGAAACATTTGATTGGTCAATGGAGGCAGTGGCCAAGGTATGGTTAGCAGAAAGTGACGACGACCCCGGTCCAACCATTGAAGTCTGTGAAACGAAGCTCGGCAATAGGTATATTGTCACTAGATTTTTGGATCAGAATATCAGACTGAAAAATCTGAAATTAATATTCGAATTTTGATTAGCTCAGTCGAATAATGACCACTTCAATTTGTTATCCAAATTTAATTAGCGATTAAATTTACTGTTGTCTGCAGCGTTGCTAATTAAATTATGTATTGCAGTGGGAATTTAAAATCTGCTCGGAGTTGTGAAATGGTTTCTAAATTTGCATCGAGTATGCTGAATAACGGTTCATTTAATCAATATCAAATCAAAGTCCATATGGGAGTTTTTGCACGTTAGTTTAGATCCTCGGAAAAGGAATTATGGATGAAATTTCTCAGAAACCGTGATAAACCAGATCCACAGGGTTATGAGCTTGCTGACGTGACTATTTATCGCGGGCAACGCTTACATGAACTTGAACTTTATTTGCCCGCAACACCCGCCACAAAGACTTTGATCAAGGATCTTAAATTCAGGGCAATCGATGCTCAAACGCGACAGGAAGACAATGCGCAAGAGACTGCCGAGTTTCCAGCGGTGGCCCCGGCGGTCAAGAGAGCGACTCCGAGCAACGCCAAGGAAAACGACTCTTCAACAGATCGTGACGACATGTTCGCACAAGCGCAAGAAGACGAAATCGGGCTGATCCAGACGCACCGAAAACTGTACGAGTGGGACGCTCCACTGGCGCTCATCCAGGACCAACGAAGCGCCGATACCGACTTGCATACCAGGGATCAAGACATATTCTTGAAGCTCAAGAAGCTTGGTCATATGCGCCGTATTGCCCAACCTGAATGCGAACTCGTGTTTGATGCGTTGGCGCAGCTGCGTCAAAGACAGCCCCATTTTTCTGCTGTGGTTGACCTAGTGCGGCAACATTTACGTCTGGTCTTGGCCCAAGGCAAACCGCTGCATTTGCCGCCAATCTTGCTCCTGGGCGAGCCCGGTGTTGGCAAGACGCACTTCATTGAGCAACTGGCCGCAGCACTTCAATTGCTGTTGCGCCGGCACGGCTTTGACAGCGCAACCACCGGCTCGACCTTAACGGGCAGCGAGAAACACTGGGGCAACACTAGCTATGGCCTGATGTTTGAGATCCTTTGCTTGAATGACATCATTAACCCAGTCGTTTTACTTGAAGAGCTTGATAAAACGCATCGCAATTCGGCTGCCCCCCTGCACACGCTGCTGGAGCCGGTTTCAGCCAAACAAGTCACCGATTTGAGCGTTGGGATTACCTTTGATGCGAGCTCTGTGAGCTGGATTGCCACCGCCAATGATGCAAGCCGAATCCCGGCCTCGCTACGCTCAAGATTCATTGAATTTTTTATCCTGCCGCCCCTGGGGCAGCAAGCCCTTGAAGTGGCTGGACATATCGCTGAAAGTGTCTTTCTGGAGCTCAATCTGCCAGATATCGATCGGGTTCCAGCAAGTATCACAAAGCTGCTCGCGCACCTGACAGCGCGTGAACAAATGCAAATACTCAAACGTGCTTTTGCCAGCGCATTTGATGATGATCGCATGTGTATTGAAATAAGAGATATTCCAAGTTCAGCCCTCTCTGATGACAATGATGACAATTTAAACCAGAATGAAGAAAAACCTAGATCCATACATTAACAATAATTTTATATGAAAACATTCGAAAAAATTAAAGAATTGTATCCCTACCAGTTTGCTGGTAAAAACATTGGTTTAAGCATTGCCAATGGCTGGTTGCCAGAATTTGCAAGATTATGCAAAGATATTGATAACCTGTTGGGTGAAAATAATCGTGGTTTTCATTGGGTTCAATTGAAGGAGAAATTTGGCTCAGCCCGTTATTATTGGGCGATGAATAATGTTAATGCACCACAGATTGTCGATCTTATTAAACCTGATGGGGTTGCTACGTTTAAAAGTAAGCCTAAGGCAAAAGCCAGTGATAAAGAGTTGGTTGAAGAATTGAATAATATGATCTCAGAAGCTTCCGAGAGGACCATGGATACTTGCATTGTGTGTGGTGAAAATGGCAAGCCTGACAACCTGGATTACTACACGCTTGTCTTATGTATTGAGCACAAGCGGGCACGACATGCAGGAGAAGCGTTGGATATCTGGCCGTCGAGCGAGGATGACCAATGAAACTGATCCTGTTTCTGGATTTCGACGGTGTCCTGCATCCGCAACCATGCTTTCAGGACAACGTGTTTTGTCGGTTGCCACTGCTTGAAGAGGTTCTGCGCGAATTTCCGACACTACCAATCGTGATCAGTTCAAGCTGGCGTGAGCAAGAGAGCTTGGAATTTCTGAAAAGTTATTTTTCTGCCGACATCGCCCAACGCATGATTGGTGTCACGCCGCTTTATCGGCATCCTGCTTTTGACCACCTGAAAAATCCATCGGTAGATTTCGAGCGCCAGTGGGAAATTGAGAACTGGTGCGACGAGAACCAGTATCACGCCAGCAACTGGATTGCCATCGACGACTACGCACCGTGGTTTGAACCTGAGTGTCCCAACCTGCTGTTGACATCGGCGGCCACCGGATTCATTTTGGAAGATCAACAAAGATTGCGCGTCATGATCAAGGCGAGGTTGCCATGATCCGTGATACACAGGCTTTTGATACCGAGCATGACCACGCCCTGCGCCAAATCTGGTTCCTGGGTGATGTGCATGGCGAGTTCAAGCACATTGCGCGCGCCTTGCTGGACGCACCGGTAAAGCCACATTGGCTGGTTTTCCTGGGCGATATTGACATTGACCACATCTCGTTTGGGGAAATCCTTGAGCCCTTGTGTCGCAACTTTCGAGACACCAAAGTGGCCTTCATTTATGGCAATCACGATGCTGACACTTACGAGCACTGGCAAATGCTTCACGATTGTGGTGACGCTGTGGCCTTGCATGGTCAAGTGGCTGATCTGGGCGGCGTAAAGGTAGCTGGACTTGGCGGCAACTTTATGGGTCGCATCTGGAGCCCACCAGCAAATCCAACATTCCGCAACAAAAAGGCATCAATGAACCGGGGACCCTACCAGTGGCGCGATGGTCAACGCCCGAACCCGAGTTTGCACGCCGCTATTTATCCCGATGACGTTGAGTCTCTGTCAAAAAAACGCGCTGACATTTTGATTACGCACGAAGCGCCGTCGTGCCATCCCTATGGCTTCGAAGCCATTGATGAGCTGGCACGTTCAATGCACGTGGTGCGCAGCTTTCATGGCCACCAGCATGATGATCGCAGCGATAGGTACGCCCTGGTGCGCGACAAAATGGGATTTGATGCACGGGCGGTGGATTTCTGCGGGATCAAAAACGGACTGGGCGAAATCATCCGCAAGGGCGCAGAAAACAACTGGGGCTCATCAGAGCCAGATTCACAATGGTAGCGGCGGTTCACATGAGCGACAACTTTGCAACGGTCTATGCAATGAGTGCAAAGTGCTTGCATGCGATCGACTCCGTGCAGGACCAGCCACAGACAACTTTGACCCATTGGCAATTGATCAAGGTTCGTAGCAGTGATGGCACATTCACCCGACACTTGAAAGGTCGAGCAGACGGGGAGGGTAGGGCCTCATCAAGTATTGTGGTTTTGGATATTGTTGGACTTCAAGCAACCACCCAATCAGGGCGCATCTATGTTTTAGAGCAGCCTGGACGCGATGGCGATGCAGACTGGGTTTTTGGAAATTGGCTCAGGATCAATGCATGCACTCAACATTCTGACCAGACACGTGCGCTGTTGAGACTGCATGCTGGAAAAGTGAAGGTGGCGCGATGACCGATGAGACTAATTTCGAGTTTGATCGCTACACCACCTACATTCGGCAACGCTTTGGCGATCATGATGCGGCACGCATGGCGCTCAAACCCTTCATGCCACGAGCGTACTACTGTCGCCATTTTGACTTTCAACCCTACGCAGTCTGGCCGCAACCTGACTATGCGCGCACAACCTGGGATCTTCACTATTGGCTGTTTGAGCGATACAAATATCAGTACGGCTTTTTTCTGCCAAGCGCAGAATTGATGGACCGGCTTGTCAGTATTTTGCGCCATGAAATTGGTCCTGCTGGTGGCGTGCTTGATGCTGGGTCGGGTTCTGGATTCATGACTAAAGAACTGTGCAGCCGTGGGATTGACACATTCGCCGTTGATCGCTGTGACTACGAGAACAAGGAGCGTGAATTTGGCTACCCCATGATCAATGTGTACCAGCGCGATACCTTGGGTGACGCAGTGCAATATGTTTCAAGCCAATTTGGAGCCGTGCTTCTGTTGTGGCCACCTTACGACAACTCTTTTGCGTTTGATATTGCAAAGGCCATGCATCCCGGGCAACTGCTGATTTTTGAGGGCGAGGATGCAGGCGGATGCACTGGGGATGACAAGTTCTTTGAGTATGTTTCGGATCGCACAGGCTGGACTGCACTGAAAGATTTATCGGATCAACTCGATGCGCTTCACGTGACCTTTGCAACGCAGCATGATCATTGGTCGATTGGGCGAAAGATTGCCCAATGAAACTACTCGTTCTTTCCGATTTACACCTGGAATACGGTCAATTCGAACCACCAGAAGATGCGGTGGCTGTTGCTGATGTGATCGTTCTGGCCGGTGACATTCATCCCGCACCCAATGGTATTGAGTGGGCACGCCAGACTTTTGGGGACAAACCGATTGTGTATATCGCTGGCAATCACGAATTTTTTGACTGCGAATTCGATGCGGCACTGGTGTTAATGAGGCAAGTTGCCAAAGAGTGCGATGTGCACTTTCTGGAAAACGATTCCGTGACGATCAAGGGCATCCGGTTTCTTGGTTGCACCCTTTGGACAGATTTTGAGTTTTACGGGTTGG
>JAIFMA010000233.1 GCA_020048795.1 Rhodoferax sp. | reverse complement strand
CGGCTGATTTTGCGGGTGGCTGCGAGCCGGATGGACGCGCTGATGGCCCTGGCGGGCACCGAGTTGGCGGTGGCCGGCTGTCGCCTGAAGCTTGATGACCCGCACCCCCGTGAATTGCGACCGATTGCCACTTTGTATGCGTACAAAGTGGCGGCAGCCAGCCAGGACGAAATTTCTTTCATGCAAGTGATCGAAAAAGAACTGGCCGAGTTGGCCATTGGTGGCGAGCGGGTGTGTGGCAAGCGTGGGCACATGGTGGTATCGGGTCAGGTGCAGATCACCTTCAGCCTGATGCTGCACGGCTTATCGCCAGAGCAGTCCTTGCGATTGCAGCAAGTGGGATTGGGTCCGCACCGGTTGTTGGGTTGTGGGGTGTTCGTGCCCCATAAGTCAGCGGCAGCGGTGTGATTTTTTTGTCAATTGAAATGGAGATGCAAGCATGAGCTACAACATTGGCGGTGTGGAGCACGAAGCGGATGACCAGGGCTATCTGATTGAGCCGGTTTTTGAGGACGAGGCGGTGCGGGTCATCGCTGCGGCCGAAAATATCGAATTGACCGATGCGCATTGGGAAGTTGTGAACTACCTGCGCGACCAATATCGTGAAAACGGCCACACCCCCAACTTTCGCGCCATGCTCAAGGGCATGGCAGAAATCCGCCCTGAAGTCGATAGCAAATACCTTTATGACCTGTTCCCGATTGGCCCCGCCAAGCAAGGCCCCAAGGTGGCCGGCCTGACCCAGCCGCTGGGCAAGGGTGGCTACTGAAATGCTGGACTGAACGTGGCCAGCCAGCGCCATGGCTTTTATTGCCTGGCGCGTGGCGCAAAACATGCTCAAGCAGATGCGGGTGGCGCACTTTGACATCGACATTGGCGAGAGCTACTTTGCCTTCACCCGCGAAGTGCTGGTGTTCCTGACCCAGGTGCTCGACCGCATGGCTTATGAGCGCATGGGGACGGATGACCGCAGTGCCTTCATCACCGCCCTGGTCAAGCGGGTGGCTGAGATCCTGCAAGACAACGAGGACGGCCTGCTGGGTTTGCCGCAGGCGGGTCAGCCCAGCCATTTCGAGCGATTTATTGACCTGTTCAATGAACTGGCTGATCACTACGGCGAGTTTGGCTTTGAAAACAGCGGGCCAGATTTTGGGTTTGTGCGCTACCTCGGGCATCGCATCGAAGGCTTGATGCCGCAAAAGGACCAGCGCTGGGTGCTCGACCAGGTGATGGCCAGCGAAGTGCCCGACGCGGTGGCTTACCTGCAAAAAGCCATGGAGGGTGTGTTGTCCACCGAGCCGCGTGCCGTGCGCCCATCGCGTGCAGCGCGCGTTGCCCCGTTGGGTGACTAAGGACAAGCATGAACTTGTCGCCCTTTAACTTGCAAGCCGATGCCTGTTACCGGGCTTGGCGCGCTGCCAAGCTGGCCAGCCAGCCGGCCACTGCGCAAGATCTGGTGGTCGATGTTGCCGACCCACGCAGCTTGAGTCCAGCCGAAAAGCAGGCGCTGCTGGCGCGTTGTGCCACGGCCAACATGGTGATCTACCGCAGCACGGTACTGGGCGAGGACAAAAATATTCCGCGTGCGCTGGGCCGTCAGTTGGGCTTGCACCAGCTCGATGGCAACTGGCTGGCCGACGAAGATGGCATCTCACCCATCGCCGTGTCACTGGTGCCTGGCGAGCGCCCGGCCTTCATCCCCTACACCAACCGGCCCATCAAATGGCATACCGACGGCTATTACCAGCCGCCCGAGCGCAACATCCGGGGCATGGTGCTGCACTGCGTGCGCGCTGCCGTGCAGGGTGGCATCAGTGCCCTGATGGACCACGACATGGCCTACATCGCCCTGCGCGATGCCAACCCCGCCTGGGTGCGTGCGCTGATGCAGCCTGATGCCATGACGATTCCTGAGCGGCTCGACGATGACGGTATGGCCCGCGCAGCGCAAAGCGGGCCGGTGTTTTCGGTCGATGCCGCCAGCGGCGCGCTGCACATGCGCTACACCGCGCGCACCCGCAGTGTGCTGTGGCGTGACGATGCGGTGACACGCGCTGCCGTGGCCTTTTTGGAGCGACTATTGGCCAGCGACTGCGCCCCGGTGTTTCGTCTGCAGTTGCAGCCGGGCATGGGTTTGCTGTGCAACAACGTGCTGCATGATCGCTCCGGCTTCGCTGATGATCCGCAGCACCCCCGGCTGTTGTACCGCGCACGCTACCTGGACCGCGTCAGTGAGCCCACCCTGCCCAGCGCCTCGGCTGGGGCCATGGTTTAGTAGTCAAATTGGCCTCTAGACCTTATGTTCATTGCGCTGGCAGCTATTAATAGAAGAGTAAAAGTATCACATGTCGCATCAAGTTAGCGTTTGGCGCGCGGCCCAGTTGGTGGGGGTCGCGCGGGGTGTGCTGCAGCAACAGGTGCGCGACGGCAGCTTGCTGATCAACGATGGCATGGTGTCCACCGAAACCCTGCTCGCCTTGTACCCCAGTGCCAAGTTTGAAGAGTCGGGTTTGCTGGAGCGGGTGGCGCAGATTCGCGACGAGGCTTTTGGCAAACGGGTGCGCGAACGCCTGCTGCCCAGCCAGGAGGTGCTGGCGCAACGCCTGTTTGCGCAAAGCCAGGAACTTGGCGACGTGCGCCGTCATTTGCAGCGTTACCACGAGCTGGTGATTGCCTTGCAAAAAGCCATTCGCGAGCAGCAGGCCGGTCGTCCCCTGGACGTGGCATGGCAGGCGCTTGAGCGGCAGGTCACCCGCGGTCTGGCCACCGTGCTGGCCACGGATGCGGTCGATTTACTCGAAGTGATGGACGATATGCTGAAAATCATGACGGCACAGGTCACCGTGCACCCCAGCGGCCACCAGTTTGTGGTCGAGGGGCATTCCAACCTGTTGCAATCGGGCCTGCATGCCGGTCTCAAATTCAACTACGGTTGTGGCAACGGCAGTTGCGGCATGTGCAAGGTGCGGGTGATTTCGGGCGACGTGGTGAAAACCCAGCACTTTGACTACGCGCTGTCAGAGACCGAAAAGTCGCAGGGCTACACGCTGATGTGCTGCCACACTGCCGCCAGCAGTGAGCTGATTCTGGAGATGTTGGAAGCCGTTGGCCCGCAAGACATTCCCGAACAGGAAATTGTCGCCAAAGTGCGAGCCGTGACCGTGCTGGCACCCGATACATGTCTGTTGCAATTGCAAACCCCGCGCACCCACCGCTTGCGTTTTTTGGCCGGACAGGCGGTGTCCCTGGGCTGCGCTGTACCGGGTCAGGCCGACGCTCATACCACTTATTCGATCGCCAGTTGTCCCTGTGACGACCGCAACCTGCTGTTTTTCGTGGCACGCGACGACGCTGACCCGCTGGCTTGCCAGGTGTTTTCCGGAAATCTGGTCACCGGCAGTCCGGTCACGGTGCGCGGACCCGGTGGTGTCTTTGTGCTGTCCGAGGGGCATCGGCCACTGGTGTTTGCCGCCTGCGACCTCGGGTTTGCCCCGGTCAAGAGCCTGATTGAACACGCGCTGGCGCTTGATGCGGTGCCGTCGCTGTCGCTATTCTGGCTGGCCATGCGTGCCGACGGGCATTTTCAAAGCAACCAGTGCCGCGCCTGGTCCGAGGCGCTGGACAACTTTGAATACGAGCTGGTCACCAGCACCGATGTGATCGCTGGCGCCAAACAGATCGCTTTGGCGATGCGGGCTGACCTGTTTGACATCAACTGTGACTTTTACCTGTCGGGGCCGGCAGAGTTTGTCAACACGCTGACTGAAGACTTGCGGGCGGCCGGTGTGCCAAGCGCCCAATTGTTCAGCCAGGTCATGTGATGGCGCGCTGCAACCCGACACTGGAGGCCCATGTGCCCGACTGCTTGGGTGGCGAATCTTTTGCGCTGATGGTGCTGGGTTTCAGCATGGCAGCTCAATTTCAAGAGGGCAAGACAATCATCATCGAACCCGAAGGCCTGGCCAAGGACGGCTTTTATGTGCTGGCCTGGCACCATGACGAATGGACTTTTCGACAAGGGCGACGCGCCGATGAACAGTGCACCTTATGCGTAGTTGTTGAACAGATGGTTTGGGCCTACTCACAACAAATGACGCTATTTCAAGCCAACGGTACATCAAATTCATGAAACAATGATTTGACAACACATTTTCAGGCAGACAACCGATATGACCAGCTCCAATTGGATCAGCCGCAAGGTCGGCAAACTGATGCCCGGCAAGAATGTCGGTCAGGACGCGCCCCAGACAGCACCGGATGCGATTGAACCCGCATCATCGGCTGCCCTGGCAGACCCCGGACAAGCCGACACACTGACAGCCGCACCTGGCCCAGCCGCTGCACCGACGGTGACGAGTTCGCGCCGCAGCCCGCGCTCGACCACCGAACGACTGAAGGCCACCTTTCGGCAGGACGACGAGGCCCTGTCGCCCCGTGAAATGCGCCACAAGCTGGCCGAATTGCAGGCGGTGGTTGACAGCCAGGTCAGTGAAGTCGAGGGCGGCCGGCGCGCGCGCTTGCTGGCGCTGTGGTACACCGCCGCCACGCCCGGACAGCGGCGCGACCTGTGGCTGCTGATGAGCGAGCAATTTGTCGCTGACCCGCAAGTCATCAAACAGGCGCAGGCCGAGTTTGATGCCGCCCTGGGCACGCCCGACCAGGCGGTCGCCGAGGTCAATTTCCGCCGTGCCACGGTGTCGCGGCGCCGGCGTCTGCTGCAACGCTTCAGCGCTTTTGCCGAAGGCATCCGTTTTCTGGTTGATCTGCGCGCCGAGATGCTGCCCTTGCTCAAGTCCGACAAGCGCCTGCAGGCGCTGGATGTCGAGATGGAATACATGTTTTCGACCTGGTTTGATGTCGGCTTTCTGGACTTGCGCCGCATCTCCTGGCATTCGCCGGCTTCATTGATCGAAAAGCTGATCAAGTACGAGTCGGTGCACGACATCAAAAGCTGGGCCGACATGAAAAACCGGCTCGACTCAGACCGCCGTTGTTATGGCTTTTTTCATCCCAGCCTGCCCAATGAACCCTTGATCTTTGTCGAAGTGGCCTTGGTTGATGCCATCGCCAGCAGCATCACACCGCTGCTCGACGAGTCGGCCGACGCAGTCAACCTCAACAAGGCCACCACGGCAATCTTTTATTCCATCAGCAATACCCAGGTTGGCCTGCGCGGGGTCAGTTTTGGCGATTCGCTGATCAAACATGTGGTCGATGTGCTGAAGGCCGAGTTTCCCCACCTCAAGACTTTTGCCACCTTGTCGCCGATTCCCGGGTTTCGCGCCTGGCTCGGCAAAAACGTCGCCACCATGATGACCCGGCTCGATGATAAAACGCGCGCAGAGCTCAAGCAGGCGCTGCAATCAAATGCCGAATTGACCGCGCAGTTGCTGGCCGATAGCCAAAAGTCGCAAAGCCTCGATGCCAAGTCGCCGGTGGGCCGGTTTTTGCTGCAATGCGCTGCGCACTACCTGAGCCGTGAACTGGTGGATGGCAAGCCAACTGACCCGGTGGCGCGCTTTCACCTGGGCAACGGTGCCCGCATTGAGCGCCTGAACTGGGGTGCTGACCCGTCCATCAAGGGCATGAAACAGTCCTGCGGCATGATGGTCAACTACCTCTACGACCTCAAACGCCTCGACAAACACCGCGCCCAGTTGGCCCAGGGCAGGATTCCGGTGTCACGCGAGATTGACAGCCTGAAACTCTGAAATCGGCCTGCAGCCGTTGACGGATATCTTTCGGAATTAAAGGGGATCAGGCACATCTGCCCGCCGCACTTCGGGCACAGCGGCGGGAAAACCTCGTCTGCCTGTAACGTCATTGCGAGCCTCCCGAATCTGGCCCGATACCGCACCTGATTTTGAACAGGGACTCGTCACTGCAAGCGAAGCGCGGCAGTCCATGCAGTCCGCAAGTCGTGGATTGCTTCACGACGTTCTGAATGACGGAACGGGACTACTCATGCAACTGGTTGCGGGTTTTGTTGACGGGACGGTCTGAGATTCATCGATGGCGGGCAGCCCGCCGAATCAATGGCGATGAATGTGGCTTGATCGTAAGCGAGTGGCGAAGTCATCTAGCGGCAGCCTGAAATTCTTAAGGCCATCGTGTCCATATCAACTCAGGTGGACACATGAACACTCCAAGCCCAGAAATTCAGATATCAGCGGCCGGTCGCCGTCATGCTCGCTACAGCGACGAATTCAAACGCCCAGTCGTAGCTGCCTGTGGCGCACCGGGCATCTCCAAAGCAGCCATCACGCTGGCCAACGGTCTGAACGCCAATACGCTACGGCGTTGGGTGGTCCACCCGCACAGCGGCCATGGGCTGGGCCAGCACGCTGACGGACAGACAGGCCAACGCTGCGGCAAGAATCGTTCTGCGTGCAAAGTGGGTCAGGGTTTTGTCCTTGAAGGAGCGGTTGGATGAGCGTCTTGGGGTATGCCCAGTGGCATCAGGCCAGTGACCGCTGTGCAGCAATCTGGCGCAGGGCTTGGGTGAACACGGCGGCAGGCTGGCCGCCCGAGATCAGGTGGCGGTCATTGATGACCACGGCGGGAACAGAGTGAATGCCCTGGTCGGTGTAAAAGGCCTCGGCTTCACGCACCTCGGCGGCGTACTCATCGCCGGCCAAAATGGCCCGGGCGCGTGGCACATCCAGCGCGGCATTTGCCACGGTGCTCAGCAGCACCTCATGCGAGTCCATGGCCCGGCGTTGGCCATGACAAGCCACCAGCAAGGCTTTTTTCAGGGCCATCTGACCCGGTACAGAACCAAGGCCAGCCCAATACAGCAGGCGGTGGGCATCGAAGGTGTTGTAAATGCGACCCCGGCCAGAGGGGTCAAAGACGAAACCCACATCTGCCCCCCGCTGGGCGATGGTGACCCGAATCTGCGCCTGTTGCTCGGGGGTGGAGCCATACTTTTGCGTCAAGTGCTCGCTGATGTCCTGGCCCCCGGCGGGCATCTGCGGGTTGAGTTCAAACGGCTGCATGTGGATATCAACCGCCACTTCGTCACGCAACTGGCTCAGCGCCTGCTCAAGCGCCGCGAGGCCAATGGCGCACCACGGGCAGGAAATGTCGGACACAAAATCGATTTTGAGCATTTGGGTCATGCGGATTTTTTCGGTATTTGGCTTTTCAGCCGGCATTGTGCGGCCCCGGGTAAAACCTTGCAGCCACCGCGTTTTCAGCGAACAAAGCAGGTTTGGGCAGTGCCAGCGTGGTGTTTTGACAGATATTCTTGGTGTTTTTGGCCTGAAGCGCTTGTCCTGTAAGCGCTGATAGCTACTAATAACATAGCATTTAACCTGCGGGGTCAGATGCCGCTTTGCGCCACACGCTGGCCAGCCAGGGCTGCTACTCAATCGGCAAACCGGCTGGGCGATAAAAATGGAGCAACTCGCCAAACCCTGCGCCGCTCATGTGATGGTGCCACCGGGCCAGGTCGTGGTAGGCACCAAAATGAGCCAGACTCATCGCCAACGCCAAATTGATGCGAACATAGCGGCTAAACCCTTATCCGACAGAGCACCCTCGTTATGACAAGCCTGCTGATCAAAAATGCCCGCTGCATCGCCACGTTTGACAACCCCGACCCGAGCCAAGCCAGCGAGCTGCGCGATGCCTCGGTGTTGATTCGCGGCCATCAGATAGAGGCCATTGGTGCAGCCGATGTTTTGCCACAAACGGCTGACGCGGTGATTGATGCACGGCACCATCTGGTGATACCCGGGCTGGTCAACACCCACCACCACATGGTCCAGAGCCTGACCCGGGCTATTCCCGAGGTACAAAACGCCGAATTGTTTGGCTGGCTGCGCGGGCTGTACCCCATCTGGGCCGGGCTCACGCCAGAGATGGTCCGGGTCAGCACCCAGATCGCCATGGCTGAGTTGCTGCACAGCGGCTGCACCACCAGCAGCGACCACCTCTACATCTACCCCAACGGCGTGCGACTGGACGACAGCATTGAGGCGGCGCAAGCCATCGGCATGCGTTTTGTCGCCACCCGGGGCAGCATGAGTGTGGGCCAGAGCCAGGGCGGCCTGCCGCCAGACCGCGTGGTGGAGCAAGAAGCCTTTATCTTGAAAGATACCCAGCGGCTGATCGAAAGCTGGCATGACACATCACACGGTGCCATGGTCAATGTGGCCGTGGCCCCCTGTTCACCCTTTAGCGTCAGCCGTGACTTGATGCGCGAATCGGCCCGACTGGCACGCAGTTATGGTGTGCGGTTGCACACCCACCTGGCTGAAAACGACCACGATCTGGCTTATTCACAAGCCAAGTTCAACTGCACTCCAACCCAATACGCGCAAGACCTGGGTTGGCTCGGACCTGACGTGTGGCACGCCCACTGCGTCAAGCTCGACGACGAAGGTATCAGCCTGTTTGCAGCCACCCGAACCGGTGTGGCGCACTGCCCGTGCAGCAATATGCGGCTCGCATCAGGCATCGCGCCGATTCGCAAAATGCTCAACGCCGGTGTGCCCGTGGGGCTGGGGGTGGACGGTAGCGCCAGCAATGATTCGGCCCACATGGTCAATGAGGCCAGGCAAGCTCTGCTGCTGGCCCGCGTGGGGCGCGCCATGCAGCCACCAGAGACCCGCATGGGCAGTGATGGCCAGCAGCGTACATTTTTCGGTTGCGATCTCGGACCGGCGGAGATGACGGCGCGCGAGGTGCTGTGGATGGCGACCCGGGGCGGCGCGCAAGTGCTGGGACGCAGCGACATCGGCCACCTGGCGGTGGGTATGTGTGCTGACCTGGCATTGTTTGACCTGAACACCCTGGGATTTGCGGGTGGTGCCGTGCATGACCCGGTCGGTGCCCTGCTGCTGTGTTCCAGCCCGCAGGCGGCTTACACCGTGGTGAATGGCCGGGTGTTGGTGCGCCAGGGCCAACTCGCCACGCTGGAGCTGGGCCCGCTGATCGAGCGACACAACCAACTGGCGCTGCAACTGACCCAGAAAACACTATAACTTCAGGAGCTACTTGCGCTTTATCTATAATGGCCAGAGGCCTAAATGGCTTAAAAAATACCTATCATTCACCCAGGTAGGCAGCGCACACTTTCGGGCCGGTCAGCATGGTTTTGCCGTCGCCGGTCATGGTGATCACGGATAGGCCATTCAAGCGCATGAACCGAAGTATCGTGCCCTGGACCAGGCTTGGAACCCCATGCAAACCCTGGATTTCCTGCCCGCGTGGCAGGTTCACCATGAAAATGCACCGTCGGCAGAGCGAGTCAATCCCGATGAGGAAACTACTGACTGGAGAACCGCACGCACGGTTCGGAGGGAGGGGAGGACGGTGTCCTTCTCTACCTCTATCGCGGCTACAGCGCCTCGGACTTATCCATGCGAAGTGGGGTCAAGTCCCGGTAAGGATTGTCCAAACTGAGCGCCGATACGTTCCCTATCAAGTTGGTGCTACAGACCTGTGTACCGCTGGTTTTGCGTCAGATTGGTGAATTTACGGGTGTTGTGGTACTTGGCAAGCACAATTCGTTGCCCGTCATCCAGGGCGGTGATGGCGATCAAACTGGTGTGTGGTTGGATGGCGTTTTCGGTGGCCAGCACGGCAAAACCAATGGTGTTGGAAGCGTGCAGTTTACCCAGGCCGGTGCTGCTCAGCCGGCGGGAGGCGCAACTCTGGTTCACCGAGGGCGACTTTGACAGACTGCCCGGCGCTCGGTCAAGCACCTCGGGCATCATCGCTGGCACCACGCCAACCCATTGTCGAACTTGTTTTGACTGAAGTCCTGATGCCGGATGGCTTTTGCTCAGCCGAGCAAGAGCACCAAAACTTCCCTTATGGCCGCAGATATGCGCTGTCAGGCGCTATTGGCTATGATCATCAAATCAACCAAAGAAGGGGATCAGGAATGCTTATTCGTGTGATTTACGTCAGTACCGCTGTCGTCCCGCAGACCAGCACCCTGACCGACGCGATCTTGAGGAAGGCACAAGCCTGGAACAAGGCAAACGACATCACGGGTGTCTTGTGCCAGGGACAAGGCGTTTATTTGCAGGCACTTGAAGGTGAACGCGGTATTGTCACCAAGCTCTATGCCCGCATCTATGCAGATCAACGCCACACCAATGTGGAGATCATTCACTGTGAAAGCATTGCCAAAAGACGCTATGAAAAATGGTCTATGGCGCATGTCAGCCTGTCGGACGTTGATCCAAAGACAAAAATCGAATGGCCGGAATTTGATCCCTACTCTGTCACCGGGCTGCAGGTGATGGCACGCATTGATGAGTTACTTGAGTCAGGCACGGTGATCCAAAATCCTGACTCTTAGGGCGGCCGCTGGCCGCAACCAAAGGGTGTCGCCTCAGAGGCTGGCGCCTTGAAATTGCCAGGCCAATATCTACGGCCTCAACAAGGAGGCAGACCACCACGCAGCGACTGAGGCGACATGAACATTCTCCTCGAAAAGTTCCGTGCAGCCGCAGGGCAACTTTTCCGGCCAGATCATCATTGACAGCAAAAAACGCCCTGAAGGCGTTGGCACCAGGTTCCGCATGAAACGCAACTCCATCAAGGTTTACGGTCACCTCTACGGGTGTCAAGATGGGTTGACCAGAGGGTTCATGGGTGGGGTTGGAGCAGGGCTTCGATGCGTGTATTGCCGATTTTTCTGGCATGTTGCAGGGCCGTCAATCCTTGCCTGTCGATCAGATCCGGGTCGGCCCCAAACGTCAGCAAATGTCTGACGATGTCTGCTTGCCCCGCCAGAGTGGCCACGATCAAGGCCGTCTGCCCGCTGGCATCACGGGCGTTGACCGACGCGCCTTGAGTCAGCAGGGTCTCAACATCGGTGCCCCGTGCGGTGGACACGGCCTGTAGTAGCAGGGTATTGAGGTCTGGACGAGCAGGCTCCGGGATCTCTTTCGCAGCCAGCGCACCAAGCCGTGGCTTGGCCACATCAGCGCTCGGCAATGTCATGCGGGCGATGCCCGCCACTGGCACCGGAGCGTCAACTGTGGTTGACTGCGCGACGGCCCGGCCGACCGGGTCAGGCTGAACTTGCTGATTGTCGAGCGCCGACTTTTTGGTCGGCTGGGTGGTTTTGCCAGTGGCCGGGCCAGTGCCGGATGGGATCGGGGGTGCCGGCGGCATCGGCCTAGCCTCGGCGGGTATCGTGGCCTTCGGTGCAGGGGGTGCCATCCGGGCTACCTGTTCGCCCTCGGGCGACGGTTCGGGCAGCCGCGACACCAAAATACCCACCACCGGTGTCAGCAACAGGCTGGCGACCAAAGCGGCTTTCCAATTCGGCCAATTGGCTGCCACTTTCTGTTTGGATGTCATCGGCATGCGGTTCTGGTGTGCTGATCCGCACAGCGCCATTTGTGCATGGGTTAGCACCGCCTGACGCACCCGGGCAGCGGGGCGGCGTGCGTCATGGTCGGTGGCCTGGCGGTAGCGTTGCTGCAAGTCGTCGTCAGCATCGGTCATGCAAACTCCCAGAGGATGTCGCGCAGGCGCTTGCGGGCGTAGCGCAGGCGGCTTTTGGCGGTCTCGAAACTCACACCGGTCACCGCGGCAATGCCTGCCACGTCCAGGTCGCCTTCGGCCTGCAGCAAAAATGCTTCACGCTGTTGCAGCGGCAGGGCTTCGATGGCTCCCAGCAGGGCCAGCGCCTGCTCTCTGGATTCGAGTTGTCGCAACGGGCCAAAGCCCGAGTTGGCCAGTAGTTCAGGTGCAGACCTGAGCGCCCCATCGCCTGGGTCTGTGTCCTCGGCTGCATCCAGGCTGACAGTGTTCCGGGAGGCGCGAAAGTGGTCTACCACCCGGTTGTGCGCCAGGGTGAACAGCCAAGTTCGAAATTTGGCACGAGGCGCGTAGGATGCGACTGAGCGCGCCACGGAAAACCAGACATCCTGCAGCAGATCTTCTGCGATTTCCGGTGTCCTCACGCTGCGCAGAATGAAGCGCCAGCAAGCCATTTCGTGCCGGTCATACAGCAGCTCAAACGCCTTCATGTCACCGTGTGCAAAGCGCAGCATCAGCGATTCGTCGGTGGGTGTGGATGATGCGGCTTGGCTGGGCATGGCCCGAATTATCGGGCCGGTGGGTCAGGCACGTAGCTGTCATGCCCCGACATGGGAAACGGGTTGGGCACCCGATGCACCCCATTGGGAATCACCCCTAGCGCCACCAGCGCTTCGCGGCTCTCGTAACGAATCTGGATCACCTCGTTGGGTCGGGTCTGGGCACGTTCGAACTCGGTGTGGGACACCAACGACTCTTCGCGCTGACCATGCGCCGTCCCCAGCTTCTGTATCGACATGGGGGCAGCCGCTGATGGGGACGGCGCGCTGTCAGCCTGGCTGCGGCGCGGTTGCACCGATGGTGCAATGGCTGGCTCTGGTCTGCGTTCACGAAACAGGGCCACGCCAATCACCCCAAGATTTTTGGGACGACCGGTCAGTGCGGCATAAGAGTCGCCCGAGGCAGAGAACTCAAAAGCTGCCACTTCGCTGTCGCTCTTGCGCCAGCCGGTGATCTCGTAACAGCTGCGACTACCAAACACATAGCCGGTTTGGCCCCAGGCGGCGCTGGCTCCGCTGAGCACATTGAGGCCATCGACCGAGGTCACCGCCAGCAGCCGCTCGCCCACCTTGCTGCACAGTGAAATGGCGTATTTGGCCCCAGGTGTGCCAACCACCCAGTGCTGGCCAGCGTGAAAATAGACCGGCAGGTTGACCCCGTTGCTGCGGTCAACCACCGTTAAGTCAGCCAGCCTGCCGACTGCCTGGGCCTGGGTTGTGCAGAGGATGAGGAGCGCGGCCGCGCAAAGTGGTTTGAAAGGGTAGGACATGATCAACTCCAATAAGGTATGGGAGTTGATTGAAACGGATGGCTGATCGAAAAGGGGTTAAGGTGAATGAAAAATAGTCGGATTGGGTTCGGCGGCACCAGGGTTTTCATCAGCCTGATGATCAGTCACGCTGGCCGCGTGAACAAACGGGTGATCAATCTTGTGCAGGAAGGCCAACGTGACTTTGGGCGGGGCGTTGAAAAGCCTGGCAAGGTCAGCCACATCGTCCGGCACGGCGGCGTTATCCCAGTCCCATGACGTGTGCCGGGCCAGCCGCACCGCCAGCACCACGCACTGCACGCTGGTGCGTTCGGCATGGCGTTCGTCGCTGATGCTTACCAGCAGTTCAGGCAGGCGCCATAGTTTCATCAGCGACTGGCGCAGGTCGGTGATTTCAATGCCCAGCACTTCGCGCTGGATGGCGCTTGAGCGTAGCGTTGAATCGGCCGCCTGGGCCTCATGAATCTGCACCGCCAGCGTCGGGGCGTGCAGCCAGATCAGGATCTCGGCGAAATCATGCAGGAACGCCGCCTGGTGAATGATGCTGGCATCGGTGTCGCCACGGTGCACGGCAAAGCCCAAGGCAAATTGACCGGCCCGCTCGGCTCGCTGGAGCAGTTCCTGCACCCCGCACAAGGCCTTGGGTTGGTCGGCCAGCCAGTTTTCCACGGTGGACTGCGGCCCAAAGCGCCGGAAAAACGGTGTAATGCCCATCAGGATCAGCGAGGTCGAGACCGATTCGGTTTCGGTGATGGAGCCCGGGCGGCGCAAGCTCGCAACATGGGCCAGCAGCTTGAGCGTCATCAGGGGATCGGCCTGTATGACGGGTGTCAGCATGTTGGCATCCACATCGTCTTCAATGGCGCGCAATTCTTCGATCGCCTGGGCCGTTGCCGCCAGCACCGGTATTTCAGCAGTGCGGAAGTACTGGGTCCAGGCACCGATATGGGCCAATGGTGCCTTCAGGTAACGTGGGATCGCTGTCGCTGCCGGCGCAACGGGTGGGGTCTGGCTGTCAGTCATGGGTCACCTCGTGAATGGAGTTTGAGTATGCGGGGCGTGCAGGGGCAGGTCAAGCCGGATAATCGCGTATCGACAGTTTTTACCCGCACCCCATACACCATGACATTGCCCATCCAAGTCCTTCAGGACAAACCAGAAGCTGCTGCTGGCACCGTTGTGTTACAGCCCCGCCTGACCAGCCTGTCGCATGGCGGCGGCTGTGGCTGCAAGATTGCTCCGGGCGTGCTTTCCAGTATCCTCAAGGGCACCAGCGCCATGCCGATGCCCAAAGAGTTGCTGGTGGGTATCGAGACTTCGGACGATGCGGCGGTGTATCAGCTCAATGATGAGCAGGCGCTGATTGCCACCACCGACTTCTTCATGCCCATCGTCGATAACCCGTTTGACTTCGGTCGCATTGCCGCCACCAACGCCATCAGCGATGTCTATGCCATGGGCGGTACCCCCATCATGGCGCTAGCTTTGGTGGGTATGCCGATCGCGGTGTTGTCGATCGAAACCATTGGCCAGATTCTGGAAGGTGGTGCCAGTGTTTGCCGCGCCGCCGGTATTCCCATTGCCGGTGGCCACACGATTGATTCGGTCGAGCCCATTTATGGCCTGGTGGCACTGGGCCTGGTGCACCCCAGCCGGGTCAAGAAGAACGCCAGCGCGCAGCTGGGTGACCGGCTGATTCTGGGCAAGCCCATCGGCGTTGGCATCTTGTCGGCAGCACTGAAAAACGACCAGCTTGGGCCGGTTGGCTACGCACAGATGATGGCGGTGACCACCCAGCTCAATACCCCCGGGCCGCTGCTGGCAGCACTGCCCGGTGTGCACGCCATGACCGATGTGACGGGTTTTGCACTGGCCGGACATGCACTCGAAATGGCCCGTGGTTCGGGCTGCACGGTGAGCATCGACTGGGCCCGGGTACCGCAGTTGTGCGGCGTGCGTGAGCTGGCGCTGGCAGGTAACATCACCGGCGCGTCGGGCCGCAATTGGGCCGCGTACGGGCATGAAGTGCTCTTGCCAGCGGGTTTTGCACCGGTCGATCAGGCCTTGCTGTCGGACCCGCAAACCAGTGGTGGATTGTTGGTAAGCTGTGCGCCGGACGCGGTGCAGGCGGTACTGGCGGTGTTTCGGCAGCTTGGGTTTGACGAGGCCTGCGAGGTCGGTGAAATCACCCCCTTGCACGGTGCCGCCAAACTGGTTCTGCGCTAATGGCCGGCCACCAGGCGTTTCAAGCCGGTGCCGGTCGGCTGTATTTCTTGACCGGACCCTGGTCGATCCGGTCTTTCAGCCACCCAGCCCAACGGCCCTGCCCTGACCAGTTGCCCCAACCGGCGATAGCGCTTTTGTCCCCGGTCGAAAGCAGATGCATCGCCCGGGCCGGCGGTGCCTGGTGGCTGGCTTGAACACCTGCCAGCACGGCACGCAGGTTGTGGGCAAGTGACGGTCCGGCGCGAGCCCCATCGGCATCGCTGCGAATCGGCTGGCGGTCGGGGCCGCCAGACACATCACCGGCCGCAAAGACCTGCGCGTGGCTGACGGAGCACTGGAATCTGTTCACTGCGATAAAACCCTTTTCGTCCAGCGCCAGGCCACTGCCCTGTAGCCAGGTTGGCGCTTGTGCACCGACGGTGATCAAGGGCACATCACAGGCCAGATGCGCGCCACTACCCAGGCAGACCTCGCCGGTTGAAACACCACAGGCACTTTCCCGGAGCATGGTGATATGGCGATCGCGTAGTGCCCGCACCACGCGTGTTTGCACTGCTGGCGGGTAGTCCGCTGCCACCGCTGCATCGCCCGTCAGCAAAGTGACTGAAGCACCTTGGAGTCGATGTGCCACGGCGCAGGCCAGTTCAATGCCGATGGTGCTGCCGCCGACCACCGCCACCCGCAGGGCGCGACTTTGTGACAGGGCAACAACCTGGGGCCAGAGTACCCCAAAAACCTCTATCGGCCGCACAAACAGCGCATGCTCCCGGGCGCCGGGCATCATCTGCTCAATCTTCGGGCGGTCTTGCACCGCTTCGCTGTTCACCGACAGCACGTCATAGTTCAGCGTGCTGCCATCATCCAGGCTTAGCAGGCGCGCGTCAGCGTCGAGCCCAACGGCGCTGCGTTGTATGTGTTTCACGCCACTATTGGCCAGCAGCGGTGCCAGGGGTATCACGCAATCTTCCGATGCATGGTGGCCAGCGACAAAGCCGGGCATCATGCGCAAGCTCCAATGGCGTGTGCAGGGGGCTACCAGCGTGACCAGCACACCAGGTAGCGGCTGCGCTGCCAGGCACCAAAGCAGATGAATGTGCGCATGACCTGCGCCGAGCATGACAAGATGTTTCATGGACAAGAGGGTAAATAGGAGGGCGAGTGGGCGATAGGTTAAGCTTGATTGTCCGACCTGAGCGGTGTGCTGGTGGCAATGGGGCCTCAGCGGCCGGGTCTTTACCTTGTTGGCAGTTTGCCAGATTGAAAATGAAATGAAGAAATTTGCCGTGTTGGCCCTGGTGTTGCTGTCGGGTTTGGTGCAAGCACAGTCTTCTCAGGCCAAAAAAGACCTGGTGGCCCGTGTGTTGACCTTGCAGCAAAGCGCGATTGAACAAACTGCCCAAGCACTGGTCGAGCGCCCGGCGCTGCAAATGATGCAACAGGCTGGCCTGGCGATGCAAAGCCGGATTGCCCCGGAAAAACGTGATGCAGTGGCCAAGCTGGTTCAGGACGACCTCAAGAAATACCTCGATGAAGCCAGTCCCCTGGTGCGTCAGCAGGCCGTCAAACTGGCACCCTCCACCATCGGAGCTCTGCTGGAAGAGAAGTTCACCGAAGATGAGCTCAAGCAATTGATTGCCATTATCGAATCACCGGTCAACCGCAAGTATTTGCAGATGGGCGGTGAGTTTCAAAAGGCATTGGGAGAAAAGCTGGTGGCCCAGACCCAGTCGGTGATTGAGCCCAAGGTCAAGGCGCTGGAGCAGGCCATCGTGAAACACCTGGGTTTGCCGCCAGCGCCGATGGCCAAGGCATCAGAGCCTGCCAAAAAGGCCTCGGCCAAGTAAAGCCGCCGGGTTTCGGGTTTTCGCGCAGACTCGCAAGGCCAGGTGACTTGTTCCTGTAGGTGGTTGATGGAGCGTTGGAGTAATGAGATGATTGAATAGCAAGCATGGCCGCCAAACGCATCTCTGACGAACCCGCCTACGTGCTGCACCGTTACGATTGGAGCGAAACCAGCCTGATTCTGGAGGTCTTCACCCGTCACCATGGCCGCCTGGCGTTGGTGGCCAAAGGTGTCAAGCGCCCGAGTTCCAGCTTTCGGCCGATCCTGCTGCCGCTGCAGCCCTTGCACCTGGCCTTTGGTGGTGATGCCGAAATCAAGACCCTTAAAGCCGCCGAGTGGCAGGGCGGCCATGTGATGCCCACGGGCGACGCGCTGATGTCGGGTTATTACCTTAATGAGCTGTTGCTGAACCTGCTGGCGCGCGAAGACCCGCACCCGCTGCTGTTTGACGTGTATGCCAGCGTGGTGCAGGTGATTGCCAGCGAACATGGCGAGGTGCTGGAGTCTGCCCTGCGCGCTTTTGAGCTGCTGCTGCTGCGCGAAATTGGTCTGCTGCCGCTACTGGATACCCAGACCATGACCTTGCTGGCGCTGCACCCCACCGAGCGCTACAGCCTGGTGCCCGAAGGCGGCCTGCGCCAGGCCAATGCATCAGACCGCGCCAGCCTGAGCGGCGCGCAATGGACGGCGCTTCAGGCGGTGTTGGGTGAGCGGGTGCCTTTTACCAGCACCCTGCGCGCCTGTGCCGAAGTAGCCGCCGAGCTCAAACTGCAATTGCGCAGCTTGCTGAATTACCATTGCGGTGTCAGCACATTGCGCACCCGGCAAATGATGATCGATCTGCAAAACCTATGAAAACTACCGCTCTGTCCGTCAACCTCAACAAAGTGGCCACGGTGCGCAACACGCGCCACCTCGGCATTCCCAGCCTGACCCGCGCTGCCACGCTGTGCCTGCAAGCCGGTGCGCACGGCATCACGGTGCACCCACGGCCGGATGAGCGCCACATTCGAGGCACAGACGTGACAGAACTCGCCACCCTGATGCAAGCCTGGCCCGGGCGTGAGTTCAACATCGAAGGCAACCCGTTTCACAACCTGATGGACGTGGTGGGCCAGTTGCTGGCGCAAAAACTGCCGGTGCACCAAGTGACCTTTGTGCCCGACGGCCACGGCCAGTTCACCAGCGACCATGGTTGGGTTTTTGCGGACGATGCGGCGCGCCTGAAGCCGCTGATTGACCAGGCGCGCGCCTGGGGTGTACGGGTGAGTCTGTTCATGGATGCTGAGCCCGCGCCCATGGCGGCGGCCAAGGCGCTGGGCGCTGACCGCATCGAGCTTTACACCGAGCCCTACGCGGCGGCCTGGGACACGCCAGATCTTGCCAGCCAGTTGGCCCGTTTTGCCCGCGCGGCACAGGCTGCGCTGAACACCGGGTTGGGTGTCAACGCCGGCCACGACCTGAACCGTGACAACCTTACTGCTTTTCTGACCCAGGTGCCGGGTGTCAGCGAGGTGTCGATTGGTCATGCCCTGATTGCCGATGCGCTGGAACTGGGCTACGCTGCCACCATCAAGGACTACCTGCGCTGCATTGAGCAGGCTGAGCCTCTGCACAGGGTGGGCTGAACTGACCCGCTGCCTGCTTGGGCCCAAATCATGATCTGCAACCCATGATCTACGGCATAGGTACTGACATTTGTGATGTGCGGCGCATTCGTGCCAGCCTGGAGCGCCATGGCGAGCGCTTTGCCCAAAAGATATTGTCTGAGCAGGAATTTGCCATCTGGCGCACCCGCAGCCAGCGTTGGCCCGAGCGGGGTGTGCGTTATCTGGCCACCCGTTTCAGCGCCAAAGAGGCATTTTCCAAAGCCGTTGGCCTGGGTATGACGATGCCAATGACCTGGCGCGCCTGTGAGGTTGGCAAACTGCCCAGCGGCCAGCCGGTGATCGTGCTGCATGGTGCGCTGAAAGACTGGTTTGCTGCGAAAGGCCTGAGCGCCCACATCAGTGTCACCGACGAAACCGACTACGCCGCCAGCTTCTGTGTGGTTGAATTAATCAGATAGTGGCGCCAGCGTCCCTGAGCTGGCCGGATGTGATGCCTGAAGGGGGGGAATTCCTCATGGACAGTAGCACTAAGCGCGGTTCACCACGCCACTTCAAGCCCGACTCGGGCTAAACTGCCATTTTCCAACCCACACGGAGATTGAACATGAGCGAAGCTATCCAACTCAGCAAAGAGAAACTTGTACAAGACTTGCATCAAGGCGTTGCAGATGCTGAAGAATTGTTACGCCTGACCGCTGACAATGTCGGAGAGAGTGCCACCGAATTGCGTCAGCGTATGCGTGATCGGCTCAGTCGCACCAAAGACGAACTGACCCACCTGCAACATGTGACCGTGGCCAAGGCCAAAGCGGCTGGCCACGCCACCGATGAGTATGTGCACGAACACCCCTGGAAATCCATCGGCATTGCAGCCGGCCTCGGTTTGGTGGTTGGGCTGTTGATCAGTCGTCGTTGATATCCCCGGTGATGGCTGAAGCAACACCACAGAGCGGTTTGCTTGAGCAGCTGAGACAGCGCCTTGATGCTGGCTTGTCGCTGTTGCAGGTTCGGCTGGCCTTGCTGGGCACCGAGCTTGAGATCGAAAAGCAGCGTCTGCTGGCTGGTTTCTTTTGGGGTGTTGCAGCCTTGATCAGCTTGACACTGGCACTGGTCATGTTCAGTGGCTTTGTTATTTTGTTGCTTTGGGACGGCTACCGGTTGGCTGCCATGGGTGTGCTGGCCGTGGTTTTTTTGCTTGCTGCCGTGGGCTTGCAGCGCGTGGCCCGTCTAAAACTACAGGTTGGCTCCAATTTGTTTCGTGCCAGCCTGTCTGAGCTTGAGCGCGACCGCGCAGCACTCGCCCCCACTGCCCCCCCATGAACCGCGACGACCCGCAACTTCGGCAGCAGTTGTTGCTGATTCGCAGCACCGAGTTGCGCTACCAGTTGCGTGGCAGTCTTGACAGCCTGCAGCGCCCTGCGGCCTGGATTGACCAAACCCGTGCCAGTCTGACTTGGCTTTACCAGCACCCCGCGTGGCCCTTGGCTGGCGTGCTGCTGCTGTTGCTACTGAAACCGGCGCGGGTCATTTCCTGGAGTGGCAAGTTGTGGTGGTTGTGGAAAACTGCCCGGCAATTGCAGCGTTGGCGCGCCAGTTTGTTGGCTTTGCTGGCGGTTTAACTTTAATGGACTCCGACCACCCCGGGACATGAAAGTCAGACATTCATTGTCTGATTCTGCTCACAGCGGATGGAAGGATGCATGTCGCTGAACATTCATCAGTCAATATCCGGATAATTTGCTTTTTCAGAGAAAACACCATGAGCTTTCACGCCCCCCTGATCATCGACATCGCCGGT